>CAJWPN010000014.1:0-40620 GCA_913045345.1 uncultured Gemmatimonadales bacterium | reverse complement strand
TATTAGACGGTCTGCAGCTACCAACCCATCCGACACGGTTCCCGACAAGCCTATAGGAGCACCAATCACGATGATCCGCTGACCTACCCGGACGTTATCTGCGTTCCCTAGTGGGACCGTAGGCAGATCGAACCCTGCGACCCGCACTATGGCAAAGTCCTTAACCCCGTCGATTTCGATTACGCCCTCGACGTTCAGTTCCTCGCCATTCTGGAGCCGGACCGTAGCAGATCTTGCTCCTCCTATTACATGAGCAGCCGTGACGATCATGCCATCACTCGAAGTAATAAACCCGCTACCGCTACTCTCCCCATCCGGGCCAGTCACCTCAATGGTCACCGTGGCCGCAAGGGCAGTTTCTATAGCAGACTGGGCCGACACCGATTGAGCGAAGGCAACCAGCAAGATCGGAGCGAGAGTTACCACGTTTCTCTTCATACCTAAAAATGCCACTGCCCTTAGAAAATCCGCAACTTAAACGGGCACCCTGACGTTTTGCTTCGTCAGGTAATCGCTCGACCCCCTAACGCTAGTTAGCAGACTAGATATATACCTCGACTCTTCCGATACCAGACCCTGCTATCTGCTACCCCAATCCGTAGGCACTGAGAACATCCCTGCTTGCAGGGTAGAAAGTGTTAGGAAGTATGGGTCACCCTAACGTGGACTGCACCTCGTAACAGGGAACCCATCTTGGCGACGGAGAATGTGGAGACATAGTTCTCCAGTTTGGGTATCCAAGGTTCCATGGACGGTTTGTCCTTGAGGATTTTCCACAGGAAAATCTTCATAGCGAGGTGGCTTCATAAGAAAGGCACCGATCACTAGGCTGACACCCAAGATTGTGGCACTGATTTGCTTGTCTGAAAGTTTCATCGTTTCACCCTCCTGTTACTAATCCAAAATTTTTGCAGAATTTTTTTTGAGGTCTGGGACTCCAAGCCAATTTGAAATTAAAAAATCCCTCACGCAAAACAGTGTTGTATAGGTGAAGGACAGGCGGGGCCAAAAGGGGGTGCCCCGGGGTACTGGGGTATGCCGCCGCGTCATACCAGAACGTGCCGTGCCCGGGCGTGTGCGGAGCCTTCCAAGAACTCAGTGTCTCACACGCACGGTACTGTCACTGTCAGACAGACCTCACCCGGTGTATATGGACTAGGACCAGTACACCCCTGCCTCTGGCGAGAGAGGGGGGGTGTAGTGAAGATTCTTTTTCTAGCAGTATTTGAGCCTATTTCTGCTACCAGAATGAGTGGTATTCTGAGTAGTATTCTTGTTTCTGGAAAATGGAGAACTCTATAAGTGATTGCCATACAAGCATTTATAGAAACGGCATCAAACTAATGAAGACAAGACGTATTCGGTGACCAGCTCTCTGGAACCTGCCCTCGTAGATTTGCTCAAGCGCTTTCGTGCGGGACAAACTGTTGCTTTGGGACGGGCAATTTCACTCGTTGAAGATCAGCGTCCAGGTTTCCAGGACTTTCTTCACGAGGTACTAGGAGGTCCGAGCGCAGCTCGTGTAGGCTTTACTGGGCCACCAGGTGCTGGAAAATCGAGCGTGCTCTCTATGGTAGCTATGAATTGCCGCACCCAAGAAGAAAAGGTTGGAGTTGTGGCTGTTGATCCAACTTCACCGTATTCCGGTGGTGCACTTCTTGGCGATCGAATCCGTATGGGTGACCTAGCAACTGATCCAGGGATTTTTATCCGATCTATGGCGACCAGAGGTTCACTTGGTGGTCTCGCTACGACGACAAATGAAGTTTTGGACCTTATGGATGCGTTTGGCTTCGATCGAGTATTACTTGAGACTGTCGGAGTAGGCCAGACAGAACTCGAGATCACAGCTGCTACCGACACTGTGATAGTCGTACTAGTTCCTGAATCAGGTGACTCTATTCAGGCGATGAAAGCCGGGCTCATGGAGATCGCCGATATCTTCGTTGTTAACAAAGCAGACCGCCCTGGTGCCGAACGGCTTGTTAAAGATCTTCGGCAGGGACTGCATCTGAAGGCGGCTACCGCAATGGAAATTTCTTCTATCGATGATGATCTCAATTCAGCTCGGATCACTAATGAGTCTGGCATTGAGCCAAGCAACCTAGTCTGGTCACCTCCTGTAGTCTCAACAGTGGCTCGCAGCGGAGAAGGTGTTGAAGATCTCATGGAGGCCATCAAGGCACACCGTTTATGGCTTGAGGAGTCAGGTGAACTCGAAGAGAGGAGACGAGTTCGCCAGAGAGTCCGAGTTCAAGATGTCATGGATCGCGAACTACGTCGGATCTTGTGGAATTCTGACGCAGTGCTTGCTGAATTGGACCAGGCTTCGGATCGCATTAGAAAGGGGAAAGACACGTCGTATTCTGTTGCCTGGGACATCCTAGGACGGTTTTTGCGTTGACCCCTCATAAGTTCTGGAGGCATGTTCTTGTTTGTGGCTTGGTTGCGGACGCACGACGCACTAAGGAGCTCGTCTTCTTTTGATGCAAAGTATAGATCAAAAAATCAGGGTACTCGTTGCCAAACCTGGTCTCGATGGACATGACCGAGGTGCCAAGGTGATTGCGAGCGCCTTAAGAGACACTGGGTTTGAGGTGATCTATACGGGTCTCCATCAGAGTCCTGAGATGATAGTAAGTGCAGCGGTAGAGGAAGATGTACATGTGGTTGCAATGTCAATTCTCTCCGGAGCCCACATGACGCTTTTTCCAAAAGTCAAGGAACTTCTAGATGGAGCGGGCGCAAACCACATCCTGCTTACAGGTGGTGGAATTATACCCTCTGAGGATATAGAAGATCTTGAGAGTCAGGGCATCGGAAGGCTATTTGGCCCAGGGACCCCGACCACTGAAGTCATCAATTACATTCAAGACTGGTTCGAGGATCAGGAAACGTCTTGAAACGGACTAAACCCTCCCGGTGACTTCAGAAGCACCCCGTAAACCCTCCGGTCGGATGGCTGAGCTATCTCTCGAAATTCGAGAGCTTAGAGGGCGACTGTATGATGGGGGTGGAAGTGAACCTATAGAACAGCTGCATGCTCAGGGGAAACTCACTGCCCGTGAACGGTTGCGTCTCCTCTTTGATAAGGACCAGCCAACAGTAGAACTGGGGTTGCTAATCGCTCATGATCTTTACGACGGCCAGGCCCCGGGAGCTGGGGTTGTCACTACTTTGGGTTCAGTCTCAGGGAGGGATGTGATCGTTGTTGCGAATGATGCAACGGTCAGGGCTGGGGCGTGGTGGCCTGAGACCATCACCAAGATTCTCAGGGCACAGGAAGTCGCGATGCGATGTTGCATCCCGATCATCTATCTGATTGACTCAGCGGGAGTGAATCTCCCGTACCGGAGTGGAGTTTTCCCAGGCCAGTACGGTGCAGCCCGCATCTTCTACTACAACGCAGTCATGCGCCGCTATCTCAGGATACCACAGTTGGCGGCTGTCATGGGACCTTGCCTCGCCGCCGGTGCGTACCTTCCTGCACTATCGGATGTCATTCTCATGGTTGAGGGCACCTCATTTATGGGGTTTGGGGACCCAGATCTAGCAAAAAAGATTACCGGTGAGATGCTGGACACAGAAGAGTTAGGGGGTGCGAGGGCCCACACAGAAGTCAGTGCTGTGGCGCATTACGTAACAGAGAGTGATGAAGCGTGTTTGGAGCGCCTAAGGGCATTAGTTAGTGAGCTTCCTGCTCAGGAATCTCTGCTATCCCGAACTGCTACACCTCCCCAGAGACTTTCATACGAACTCTACGACTTGATACCTGATGACCACCGGCAGCCCTATGACATGCAATCGATCCTTGAGTGCATTCTAGATGGGGAACCATTGCAGGAGTTTCAGCCTGACCATGCCCAAGAGATCATATGTGGAACTGGTTTACTTGCCGGGCACCCGTTAGGAGTAATTGCAAACGCTCGCGGCACATTCAAGAGTTCAGATGGAGACTCTATTCGTTTTGGTGGAGTCATTTACGCAGCTAGTGCCCGTAAGGTGGCGTATTTCATCGAAACCATGAATCGGCAGGGAACCCCGATCTTGTTTTTGCAAGATGTTTCGGGATTTATGGTTGGGGCTGAAGCCGAGCATTCGGGAATTATTCGAGCAAGTGCTGAACTTGTAGAGGCGATGGCTACGGCGAAGGTCCCCAAGATCGTGCTGACTCTGAACCACGCCTCGGGAGCGGGATACTATGCCATGGGAGGTCAGGGATTCGATCCGGATTTCATTTTGTCACTACCTACTGGTCGTATGGGAGTTATGGAAGCAGAAAGTGCGATGAAGGAGATTTTTGACTCTCAACTTCAGGAAATCAGAGAGAAGGGCTTGGATCCTGGACCTGAATTGACCACTGAAATGGACCGGATTCGCGCTGAATACGAAGGGGAATTGGACGCGCGTTTTGCGGCGGCCCGAGGGTTCGTTGACGGCATTCTCTTGCCCGAAGAAGTACGTGAAACCTTGGGTGTTCTTCTCAGGGCTTCAATGAATAATCCTGGTCCTCATATAGGGCCATTCCAACTGCAATAGGAGGCGGACCTGCACCTCTTGTCAGACCCCTCGGTAAGATCTCGTCAGTTTCTAGAGTGGAGAATTCGAATCTTCATTGCTGGTGCCCTCATCGCATTGGTGGGGATCTATTTTGATGAGCAGTGGATTACGGGATTAGCGATTGTAGTTCTGATCACAGGGTTTTTCATACGGTTTCTACCCTCTACTTACTTAAGAAAACTAGATCCGGAGTCTTCGGAGGGTAGCGCTATCGAATCCGAAGAGCTTACCTAACCTGATAGGAGCCAGGATACCGTGGGAAGATATGGCGGTTAGCAAAAAACAAGCCCGGGATAAGTTCCTAATGCGGAATGTTATCAATTCTGCGTTAGTTTATATGAGAAGAATTTTTGATATCGTGATAAGTCTGGATATCGGGCTTTTCCCTAACGTGATTAAAAGCAACTGATAATTGTTTCACCTCATGCAATTGATAGAGAGGATGAGACAATAGAAATAAATTTTTAAGTAAAAACTTAGAGTCGACCTGCTGCGGTAGAGCTAGAGTATTCAATGGGTGATTGCCACTCTCGAATACCGACTTATATCGCGCCCGGTGTTCCGGATACTGGCCGGTGGCCTGATTCGTTGTCCACAGATTTGGGCAGGGGGTTTGGGACGCGCCCGGTGCCGGTTCGGGTGAGGCAGGGGTGACTGAACACTGGAGAGAATATTGAGGAGAGAAATCCTCGTGAGTGCGATGCCCCAAGAGTCTTGGGTCGCACTACTTGAAGACGACAATCTCGTAGAGATTATGCTGGAACGTCCTGACCAAGACCGGATCATTGGGGGGATATTCTTGGGACGTGTGGACGCTGTGCTTCCTGGCATTCAGGCGGCATTTGTTGACATAGGTACCGAGAAAGCTGGTTTCTTGCACGTTTCAGACCTGATACGTGATGAAGATTCAGAACAAGAGAACGGAAGGCGTGATCGTAGGAGGCGTTCTCGGGCGAGAAAATATCCGCCGATCCAGGATCATATCAAAAAGGGTCAAACCCTCCTGGTCCAGGTAACGAAAGAGGCTATCAGCTCAAAGGGTCCAAGGGTCACAGCCCAAATTTCTCTTCCAGGGCGCTTTCTGGTTTACATGCCACATTCGAGCAATGTTGGTGTAAGCCGTCGTATCGAAGACAGGGCCCAGCGAACAAAGCTGCGCCGAATGGCGAAGAAGATCCTCCCACGTGACAGCGGTGGAATTATTATTAGGACTGTCAGCGAAGAGGTGACTGAAAAAAAGATAGAGCATGAATTCAAACATCTTCGCGAGAGCTGGAATAAGGTTCTAGCGGGTTCGAAGTCCCAGGAAGCTCCGGCCCTAGTGCATCGCGGTGCGCAACTGATTGGTGGTGTGATCCGAGATCTATTTAGCGACAAATTTGACGCTGTGAGAATCGATTCTAAGGCTATCTATAATGAGGTGTTGGAGTATGTGAAGAGTGTAGATCCAGAACTCTCTGATCGGGTGCACTTACACAAAGAACAGGAACCCCTTTTTGACAAGTATGGGGTTGGAGAAGAAATCCAAAGGGCTTTTGAGAGGAAAGTCACGCTTAAATCGGGTGGACACATTGTCATAGAGCCAACGGAGGCTCTTGTATCGATCGACGTCAATACCGGTCGATTTAC
Organism: uncultured Gemmatimonadales bacterium; assembly: GCA_913045345.1. Lineage (GTDB taxonomy): Bacteria > Gemmatimonadota > Gemmatimonadetes > Longimicrobiales > Gaopeijiaceae > UBA1142. The sequence continues at coordinate 34,431 of CAJWPN010000014.1, read as the reverse complement.
GGGGAAGGGGAAAAAAAGAGATCCTGCGAAAACAATCTTGCAGACCAACCTTGGTGCAGCGCGAGAGATAGCAAAACAGCTGCGCTTGCGAGATATAGGTGGAATCATCGTTGCAGATTTCATCGACATGGAATCACAGGCTCATCGCGATAAGGTTCTTCATGAGCTCAAGACTCATCTTGGCCGTGATCGCGCTCGGACTAAAGCGTTTGAAGTATCAAGTCTTGGGCTGATCGAAATGACGCGACAGCGTGTGCGCCCGTCACTTTTCAACTCATTAACATCAGTTTGTACATCATGTCGGGGCGTTGGGCGTGTCTATACCCCGGCGACGGTATTACGCCAGATTGAACGGAGCTTGCGAAGAGCAGCATCTGCTAAAGAAGAAAAGAGGATCGTCGTGCGTTTACACCCAGAAGTTGCTCTAAGGGTCATTGAGGAGGAGCCTGGGCTACTGAAGAGACTTCGTAGCCGTACTCGTTTGGACCTGAGTCTCCGTGATGATCCACTTATCGGGTTAGATGAATTTAGGCTTCTGTCAGGGCCTTCTGAGACTGATGTCACTAGTAAGTACGCAGTAGCCTAGCTCTTTACCGTTGTACCTTGACCAATATTCCGGACCTGTCGATAGTTACGGGCTCTAAACTGAAGGCCATTTAGTAATACTTCGGGAAGCCTATATGTACGCGGTGTTCCAGACTGGTGGAAAACACTTTCGAGCTGAGCCTGGTGCTCTGCTCCGTATCCCCTCGCTTGACCTCGAGCCTGGGGAATCGGTGATATTTGATCATGTGCTATTGGCTGCAGACGGTGCCGAAGAAGTAAAAGTTGGTACCCCTATCGTTGATGGTGCCTCGGTCAAAGCCGAGGTTATTAGACATGGCCGAAGTAAGAAACTGATCGTCTTTAAGCGGAAACGGAGGAAGGGCCACCGGAAAAAGCAGGGTCATCGTCAAGGTTTCACGGAAATCAGAGTCGACGAGATCGTCGCTTGAGCTGGTAGCTCAACTCAGTTTGACGGACGGATAATCATATGGCACATAAGAAAGCTGGGGGATCTAGCAGAAACGGTCGGGACAGCAACCCGAGTCACCTAGGTATAAAAAGGTTTGGGGGACAGCCGGTGCGTGCTGGGGGAATCCTAGTGCGCCAACGTGGAACCCGCTTCCATCCGGGTCGCAACGTCCTTCGTGGCAAAGATGACACGCTCTTTTCACAAGTTGATGGCGTTGTGAAATTTGAGCGTATTCGCGCTCGCAGCGTCATTTCCGTCTACCCATCCGAATAATCTTCCAATAGGTCATCTGGACGCGAGCAAATTACTGCTCCCGCCAGGCCTTTTTCTTCTCTCCGCTTTCAGGTGCTTTGAATACCTGCCTGCTCTGAATGAACTCTACGTCTGGGACCCAAGATTTATGCCAGTTGGTCTAAAACGTGCAGTTAGTTAGTTGGAGGTTGAGTATGTCCAACAAAACAAAGACAGCACAGCATCGTTTGATTGGCTCGTGGTATCTGATGCCCTTGGTGGTTATTCCGCTTATGGTTTTAGTGAGAATTACCCCTGTTCAGAAAACCGCTAAGACTTATCCAACTGTGGTTGAGGCCCTACAGCCTGAACTTCCACTTCACATTAATGAGGATGTCGAGCGGTGGATTGAGTTATTTCAAACGGTACTCAAGTCGGACTTTGAGACATTCTTGAGTCGGCGGGGCGCTTATGGTGGTTTGGTACAGGATGCCCTGCGTGCTAAGGGTATGCCAGAGGACCTCTTATATCTGGCTATGATGGAATCTGGTCTCAAGCCTCGCGCTGTATCTAACGTTTCCGCAGTTGGCCTGTGGCAGTTCATGAGCCCGACGGCACTCCAGTATGGGTTGCGAGTTGATAGTTATGTAGATGAGCGGCGTGACCCTATCGGTGCAACTGAAGCTGCGTTGGATTATTTAAACTGGTTACACGAACGTTTCGGCTCTTGGTATCTGGCCGCTGCAGCTTACAACGCGGGCCCAGGAAGGGTTGAGCGAGTCTTGAGGAGATATGCTGACGGGAGAATAGGAGACGAGAACCTATTCTGGGAAATCGTTGACCACTTACCCAAAGAGACCAGGGAGTACGTTCCCAGACTGATTGCGGCAACGATATTGGCCAAGGATGCATCTGCTTACGGCTTCGTCGTCACTTCGATTGAGCGATACGAATATGATCTGGTTTTCGTGCCGAGTGAAACATCGCTTCTGCGTGTAGCATCTGCACTAGAAATCGATGTGGGGATTCTCAGAAACTTGAACCCACACCTAGTGCGAGGTGTTACTCCTCCAGCAGAAGTTTATGGAGTTAGAGTACCCGTTGGCAGCTCACAGAAAGTCGTTGCCTCACTAGCGACAGGTCCGGATATCCGGAGGGCCGACGACTAACCCCTCTTTTCTTGCTGTGATCAGCCGGACTCTTTATCCAGAGAAAGGTTTGGAGATGGGTTTCTTCATCAAGAGAAAAATCCCTCGAGATGCTTCTCGTTCTGGATTGGAGTCATGAGGCTTACAGAGATCAAGACAGGTACATGCACAATCAAACCCAGGACACCTTCGTGCATGTCGAATGGCCTAAGATCCGGGTTGAAATAAAAGAACACTGAAGTGGCAGTGCCCGCCAACAATCCTGCTAAGACACCAGTTGTGGTTGCTCGTCTCCAGTACATTGCAGATATGACGGGTGGAGCGAGCTGTGAGATGACTCCGTAGGCGGTTGCCAGCAGTAGAACAAGTGAGCTCTCAGCATCTTGGGCAAAATAATAGGCCGTCGTACCTGTCAGGAGGACCAATATGCGCATTAGAAGCCGCCGTTGACGGTCATCTAGTTTGACGAACTGAGTTACGCCGTCTTCGACAACGACCGAGGCCGAGGCGTGAAGAAGAGCATCTCCAGTTGACATAGACGCCGACAGAGCACCTGCACAGAATAGACCTACTACCACAGCAGGCAGACCCGTCTCCAGTATCATGTAGGGCAATATGAAGTCCGCGGATGAGGGTCCACCGCTGAAGAGTATGCCTGAGAAGCCGATTAAGAAGACAGGGATAAGAAAAAGCTGAAACGTTGGAAAAAGAATTACCGTACGCCGCATTGTGTCATCATCTTTAGCAGTGAATGCCTTCATAAAGAGATGCGGCCACATCATTAGCCCGACGGCACTAACAATGATGAAGGTTGAGTAGGCCCCCCAACTCCAGGGTTCTCCGGTCGCAGTGAGGCCAGGCGGGACGAGCATCTCCGGTCGGACGTCCATGATCTGCTCAAACATCGGTGTAACACCACCATAGAGTCGATATGGAAGGTACAAACCGAGTGACCATGCAATGATCACCATGAATACGCCCTGGAACGTATTGGTCCAGCCTACCGCCATTGCTCCTGATGCCAATACGTAAAGGACCACGATCCCGTATGCGACTAGAGAGCCAAGCCAGATGGGAACATTCCCATCTGTCACCGCTTCGATCACGATCCCGGCTCCACGGATCTGGAGGGTAATGTATGGAACAAATGCGATCAGGCTTAAGCCAGCGATAAGTGCAGAAAGCGTCCGTGACGGGAACCTTCCCACTACCAGTTGAGCTTGCGTCACATATCCAAATTTACGCCCCAGCGCTGCTGCCCTCGGTCCGACCCAATAGAACGGTGCCATCCCGAGTGCCCCGTACGCGAGGATATAGAATGCGGCCGCTCCTCGAGAGTACGCCCAACCAGGTCCACCCAAGAAGGCGAACGCACTGAAGACTGAGGCACCCGTGACGAAGTACATAACGAGTAGGCCAAAACTCCGATCCGCAGCCACATAGCCCGTAACACTGTCTGATGATTTTCGTCCAGCCAGGAGGCCGATGCTGAGAGTCAGCGCGAGGTAGGCTCCTATGATGATTGAAACGACGACCCACTGCTGCATTAGGAGTCCTCTCCATCACGGTATCGGCGCTCAACTCGGTCAAGCCCGTAAAGGACAAAAACGCTACCCGCAATCCAGCCTGCAATCCACGCCATCGAAAAGGGTAGCCCAAGAACAAGTGGTTCGACTCGTGCAAACGGTTTTAGGCCAGGCCACGTAACAAAGAATAATGCTAAGGCAAGGTAGATAGATGTAAGGATTCGGGCGGTTCGTAGACTCATTAGATATCTAACGTCCTTTGAATTCTGGCTTGCGCTTCTCAACAAAAGCCAGGACACCTTCTCGGCCATCCTCTGACTTGAACGCATCGATGAAGCGGCTTTTTTCGTACTCGAGTCCTTCTGCTAGAGGCATTTCGAATGCGACCCGGATCGCATCCTTTGCCAAACGAAGAGCTACAGGGCTCCACCGGGTCATCTTGGTTGCCAATTCAAGTGCTTTTTCCAGGTGCTGGCCTTCTTCAACGAGCACATCGATTAAGCCTATATGATGAGCATTTTCAGCTTCGATGAAGTCTCCGGTCAAGGACATGATGGTCGTCCATCCGCGTCCTATGAGTCTTGCGAGACGTTGAGTGCCTCCACCACCCGGAATCAAACCAATCCGGATCTCAGCCTGACTCATCCTCGCAGTTTGATCGGCCACGCGAACATCGCATGCCAGTGCTAGTTCACATCCTCCGCCGATGCAGAATCCATGAATCGCAGCGATTATTGGCTTCTTAAAATCGGCTACACCCTCGTAGATACGTCGCCCAAACACAGCTTCCCGTTGCTGTTCTGGTGAACGGGCGGCGAATTCGCTGATGTCAGCTCCGGCTACGAAGGCTTTGTCGCCAGCACCATGTATAACAACTGCCCGAACTTCGTCATCTTTCTCGAGTTCATCGAGCTTGCTGAGCAGGGCATCTCTAAGCTCAGCATTCAGAGCATTTAGTTTTTCAGGTCGGTTCAATGTGATGATCGCAACGTGCCCGTTACGGTCATGTAATAATACCGGCACATCGCTCATGATTTACTCCTAACGTCCTTTGAATTCTGGCTTGCGTTTTTCGACATAGGCATCAAGCCCTTCTTTCGCGTCCAAGCTCGCAAAGAGTTGAGCCTGTAGTTCTCGTTCCAATGTGAGGGCAAGCTCAAAGGGGATCTCGGAGCCTGTTTGGGCTGAGCGTTTGATTAAACCAACCGCCCTATTTGCCTTGCCCGGTGTGGTGAAATTGGCCGCATAGGCCAAAACAGCCACGAGAAAGGCGTTATCTTCTTCGTGGTCATAAATCTCGTTGACTATTCCCAGTTCAAGTGCCCGATCGAATCCGAAAGTAGAGCCCTCTGTCATCAGCTGAATCGCTTTGGGTTTCCCAACCAGTCGGACCAACCGTTGGGTGCCACCGGTTCCCGGAAGCACCCCTAGCGTTACCTCGGGCAGGCCGACTTTCCCAGAGTCTTTTCGAGCGATTCGTATGTCAGCCGCCATCGCGATTTCGAGGCCGCCACCTACCGTATGCCCATTGAGTGCCGCAATCACCAGCTTTGGGGTATGCTCAAGACGATTTAAGGTTTCGTTTGCGTGTAGGCAGAAGCTGTACTTCCAATCAGGATCTGCTTCAGACAGCATCCCAATATTTGCACCTGCGCAGAAGAACTTGCCGCCCGTTCCTGTGATGACGATCACCTCAACTTCCTTATTGAACCTCGCCTCGATGATGTGTTCATCCAGCTGTCGCATCATCTCGTGGGTGTAGGTATTCGCGGGAGGATCGTCTAGGGTTAGGATTGCGACTTTGTCACGCACTTCATAGTGGACCAGCACCTGATTTGACATCGGCATCCTCTGAGTCTATGGCTATTTTCAAGCGGCTCCGTATACACGCGGGTTGGCGCGAGTTCCATGCTACGCGAAATTAGTGGTATGATCCATCTTATGCCTACCATCAGGATCGTTCACCGTATTCCTTATGTGTTGCAAGAGACGGATAGACTAAGCACGATTGGTCATGCTTACTATGCGAAGAGCACAACTTTCATAGATAAGGCAAGGTGAGTGTGCCGCAATTCGAGTGTGAGACGGGAGTAGGAAAATGAGTCGTCAGTTCATGGTTCTTATCGCCATCGTGGGTACACTTGGAGCTATAGCAGTTCCTGAAACCTCACAGGACGACATTACTGTCTACCGGGTACCGGTGAACGGTGAGATCGAACTAGGTCTTGCCCCGTTCATTCAGAGGGCCGTCAAAGAAGCAGCTGAGACAGGTGCGGTTGCGTTGATACTTGATGTTGATACCCCGGGCGGCCGCGTGGACGCCGCGGAGATCATCTCTGACGCGCTGACGGACTCCGAGGTACCAGTCTACTCTCTCATCAATCGCCGGGCTTACTCAGCAGGTGCCTTGATCGCGCTTTCGACAAGCCGCATCTATATGCGACCAGCGTCGGTGATGGGGGCGGCAACCCCTGTTGATGGCACCGGGACAAAGGCACCAGAGAAGATTGTTTCCGCGATGCGAAGCCAGATGAGGGCGCTAGCGGAAGCTAATGGACTCGAACCTGAGGTTGCTGCCGCGATGGTTGATGAGGACATCGAAATCGATGGCGTTGTGGAGAGCGGGAAGCTGCTTACGTTAACGACTGAAGAAGCCACTGAAATAGGCTACGCGGAAGCGATCGAGGATCTCGATGCGCTACTTGTCGAGCTTGGTCATGAAGGCGCAACGGTCATCACTCCCGAATTGAATTGGGCAGAGCGCCTTGTGCGTTTCTTTTCTAGCTCAGTGGTGTCCCCATTTCTCCTATCGCTAGGGTTTCTAGGACTATTGGTTGAAATCAGAACACCTGCGTTCGGCCTGGCTGGGACGATGGGGCTTATTTCTCTGGGCCTCTTCTTCGGGTCTAATATGATTGTGGGTTTGGCCGGTCTAGAGGACGTGCTCATTGTTGGGGCAGGGCTAGCCCTTCTGGGGATCGAAGCCTTCGTTGTTCCGGGCTTCGGGATCTTTGGGGTGGCCGGGATCGTGGCGATTCTCACCGGGCTCTACATGAGTCTGCTGGGTAATATTCCAACAACCCCGGATTTCACGCGAGCGGGTTGGGTTCTTATTTGGGCCATGCTACTGCTGATTGGTTCAGCTTGGGCACTGATACGCACCTTACCGCGTAGCTCTCGACTGACAGAGAGCGGAATATTTCTACTGGCGAAGACGGCGAGCGCGATCGGCTATGAATCGGCTGAGGTCAGGAGTGACCTAGTCGGAAAACACGGTACTGCGATCACGGATCTACGGCCGGCAGGAACTGCTCTCGTAGGAGATGAGCGCATCGATGTCGTCTCAGAATCAGAATGGATTAGCGCAGGGACACCAGTTAAAGTCCTGAGTGCAGAGGGTTATCGTCACATAGTAAGATCTATCTCAGAACAAGAGGCGGAAGAGGCCTGAGCGACATAAGTCAGCATATACATATTGGAGTATAGACATGGATCCAGCAGCCATTTTTCAAATAGCTTCGATTGTAGGGCTATTCATTCTTATCTCGATCATTATGTGGGCGGTTCCTGTTCGCCTGTGGATCGAGGCGAATACGGCAAGTGTCAGGGTTGGAATCGGTTCGCTGATTGGAATGAGACTGCGCAAGGTTTCTCCGCCCGCGATCGTTCGTCCGCTGATCACCGCAACTAAGGCCGGATTAGACCTAGATATCAATGAACTTGAAGCGCATTACCTGGCAGGTGGTCGGGTTGATCGTGTCGTAGGTGCGCTTATCAGTGCGGATAAAGCGTCAATCGAGCTGAGCTTCAATCAAGGAGCAGCCATCGATTTAGCTGGTCGTGACGTTTTTGAAGCAGTTCAGGTTTCCGTCATCCCAAAGGTCATCAATACCCCGAAAGTAGCGGCGATGGCAAAAGACGGTATTCAACTTATAGCGATCGCCCGTGTCACGGTGCGTGCAAACATCGACCGCCTCGTCGGGGGTGCCGGTGAAGAGACGATTCTCGCCCGAGTGGGGGAGGGTATCGTATCCACGATTGGTTCAGCAGACACACATGCGGGTGTGCTCGAGAATCCGGACGCGATCTCCAAGATGGTTCTCGGGAAAGGACTTGATTCGGGTACGGCCTTTGAGATTCTTTCGATTGATATCGCGGATGTTGATGTGGGTAAGAACATCGGGGCAGAACTCCAGACAGATCAGGCAGAAGCTGATAAACGGGTAGCACAGGCTCGTGCGGAAGAGCGACGTGCGATGGCCGTCGCCAAGGAGCAAGAGATGAAGGCCCTCGTAGTGGAAATGAAGTCGGAAGTCGTGAAGGCTGAGGCACAGGTGCCCCTCGCACTGGCCGATGCATTCCGAGAGGGCCATCTCGGTGTGATGGACTACATGCGTTACGGCAATATTGAGGCAGACACGGCGATGCGTACATCGATCGCGGGGCCTGATGACAACGAAACAACAGATACAGAGTAAGTACTCAGACTGATGGATATTGAGACTTTACTCTACTTCGGATTCTTCCTGTGGTTTGTTTTTGGATCACTCTTCAATAGGAAGCAGAAGAACCAGGGTGCTCAGGAACCGGTGGAACTGGATTGGGAGGATTGGGATCAGGAAGAGCAAGAGGTTTGGGGTGAAGAGCCACTTGCCCGTGACTCTGGAAGAGAACGGAAGGCCACTGAGATTTTACCGGCTGACCTTTGGGCGGAGATCACTGGGTTACCGATGGAGGAGACTCCGGTTGAGGAGGAACCTCCGGTGGCTTCCCGTGAAACAACTTCAGCTCCGTTGCCGCAGAGGGAGCCGGTTCGGACGAGTCGAAAGCGCCAGCCCGAACCATCAGTTCACCCGATCCATAGCACACATCCAGAGTACGGAACTGATCCGTCAGCGCGAACGCCAGCCATCCAACACGGTTTGGGCTCTTTAACAGATACGCTGGAACTCCAAGCCTCAGTCGCGAGGGATCAACTGGGCCTGGGAGACCGCGAAGCGCTAAGGAGAGCGGTGATCCTACACGAGGTGCTGGGACCTCCTCTTGCTTTACGCGAGCAGCAGCAAGCAGACACCATTACATCTCGCCTCTGGCCATCTTTCTGAGAACAGTCTGGAGTATACCGCGGTTGTAGTAATACTCGACGTCGATGTCTGAATCGAGTCTGGCTTTCGCGCTAAAGTGAATTTTAGTGCCGTCGCTATCGGTAGCTACTACCTCGACTGTATCGCCGGGCTCCAGTCCATCGGCCACACCAGAAATATCGAAGGTTTCGTGTCCGGTAAGGCCGAGGTTCTCAGCGGTGGTGCCCTCTTCAAATTCGAGAGGTAAGACCCCCATTCCAACGAGGTTACTTCTGTGAATTCTCTCATAGCTTTCTGCTATAACCGCATGGACACCCAGGAGGTCTGTACCTTTCGCTGCCCAGTCACGTGAGCTTCCAGTTCCGTACTCCCTCCCTGCGAGTATCACTAATGGTGTTCCAGCATCACGGTATCGCATTGCCGCTTCATAAATCGGCATGACCTTTTCGGTAGGGAAGTGGATTGTATGCCCACCTTCCTGGCCTTCTAGAAGAAGATTCTTGATACGCACGTTACCGAAGGTGCCACGCATCATGACCTCATGGTTCCCGCGACGTGAACCAAAGGTGTTGAAGTCTTTGACCTCAACATTGTTTTCCTGCAAGTACGATCCGGCTGGTTCTGATTTGGGGATCGCTCCTGCTGGGGAGATGTGGTCAGTAGTAACGGAGTGACCGAGCAGAGCGAGTACTCGGGCACCCTGGATGTCATTACCAGGAGGGACTTCAAGTTTCATGTCATCGAAGAACGGCGGCCTGCAAATGTAGGTTGAGACTTCATCCCACTCGTAGAGGGCACCTTCTTCTGGAAGTGGAAGTGCCTGCCAGTTCTCATCTCCAGTTGTTACTGAAGAATAGCGTTTCGTAAACATCTCTGGTTTCAATGCATTGGCGACGGTATCTCGAACCTCTTCCTGTGACGGCCATATATCAGCAAGGAAAACTGGACGCCCCTCTTGGTCGCGACCCAGGGGCTCATTGTAGAGGTCAATATCAACCCTTCCTGCAAGAGCATAAGCAACCACGAGCACTGGTGATGCGAGATAGTTCGCACGAACAAGTGGGTGAATTCGAGCTTCGAAATTGCGATTTCCAGATAGTACAGAAGCCACGACCAGTCCTTCTTGTTCTACAGCTTCTTGGATCTTTTCAGGGAGAGGGCCGCTGTTTCCGATACAGGTCATGCAGCCGTATCCGACGACATGGAAACGCAGTGCTTCCAGATAGGGTAAGAGCCCAGACTCGCTAAGGTAGTCAGTTACGACTCCACTGCCTGGAGCCATCGCGGTCTTAACCCAGGGCTTGATATCGAGTCCCCGCTCAACCGCTCTCTTGGCTAGTAACCCCGCCCCGACCATCACTGACGGATTTGAAGTGTTTGTGCAACTCGTTATAGAGGCGATGACCACTGTACCGTCACCGATTTCATAATCACCCTCGTCGGTCTCGACCATAAAGGCCCGACTTGGTGCACCTATTTCCGCTACTGCAGTTGTTTGTTCCTGGCCACCGATCCGGCTCTCACCTTCCCACTGTTCTGGTTCGCTTGCACCATCTGGGAGCGTGAATCCAGCCGGGACGAGCCCCGTCAAATCTCGCTTGAACTGAGCTCGCATGTCCTCCATCCTGATTCGATCCTGTGGCCGTCTTGGTCCCGCTAGGCTCGGCTCTACGGTAGAGAGATCGAGTGCAAGGTCAGATGTGTATGACGGGTCGGGGGTCTCATCAGTACGAAATAGACCGAGTTCCTTCGAGATCCGGTCAATACGCTGAACCATTTCCTCCGAGCGTCCTGTACCGCGTAGATAGTTCAGTGTGGATTGGTCAACTGGAAAAAAACCAATGGTTGCACCGTATTCGGGTGACATGTTGGCCAAGGTAGCCTTGTCAGGAAGAGACAAGTTACTGAGTCCCGCACCGTAGTATTCCACAAAGCTGCCCACGACACCGTGTTCGCGAAGTATCTCAGTCACGCGCAGTACCAGGTCTGTTGCTGTCGCTCCCTCTGGAAGTGTTCCGATGAGCTTCACACCCACAACCTCGGGTAGCAGCATGTAATAGGGTTGCCCGAGAACAACAGCTTCTGCTTCGATTCCCCCTACTCCCCAACCCACGACACCTAGGCCATTGATCATCGTTGTATGTGAGTCGGTGCCAACCACCGTATCAGGGTAGGCGAGCCAGGTGCCGTCGTGCTCTCGCCTGTGAACGACAGAAGCGAGGTACTCGAGATTCACCTGGTGAACGATTCCTGTACCAGGTGGTACGACAGAGAAGTTAGTAAATGCTTCCGCTGCCCAGCGGAGGAGGGTGTATCGTTCGCGATTTCGCTCGAATTCCCGCTCGACATTAAGCCGGAAAGCGTCAGCGAAACCGAAGTGGTCTACCTGGACCGAGTGATCAATTACTAGGTCGGCTGGAACGACCGGGTTGATTCGTTGAGGATCGCCACCCAACGCCTTGAGTCCGTCACGCATCGCTGCTAAGTCGACCACTGCAGGAACGCCGGTAAAGTCCTGTAGCACAACGCGTGTCGGCATGAAAGGAACATCGGTGCCGGATTTCTCAGGACTCCACTCACCCACGGCCAGCACATGATCCTCTGAAACGTATCCGCCGCCGGCATGTCTCAAAGCATTCTCAAGTAGGATGCGTATTGAGACAGGCAAGCGATCTAGAGAGCTAATGACCGCTTCTTCCTCAAGCTTCTCTATTCGATAGAAGGACGTCGGACCCTCAGGGAGGTCTGTGGTCGTAAGCGCCCCGAAGGGGTCAGGTCTCTTCTCCTGCACTGTGGCTCCTGGAGTAAGTTTCAGATTTTCTATGCTTAATGATGACCGAATTGGCTCGCCGTGTCAGGGTCCAGATATTGGTGCGGGAAGACGTAGATTGCCGGTATAGAATCTACATGTTCCATCCCAGCAAATCTTCTCTGACTTGTCGAAACGCAGATTGCCGACTTTATCCTTGATCTTTAGGTAGATAACGTTTTCGGACAACGTTGTGTAAGGAAGGGCATCTGGAGAGAGATTCTCCAGATGTGGATAACTGCTTGCCCGGGAAGTGCATGATGGCAGATGAGGACCGATCTGGGAACTTAATGCATATAGGTCTGCACGCCCTGGGATCAGCGAAAATCAAACTACCAACGGGTTTCAACCAAGATCCGATGAGGGGCAAGATGCGGATTGCTTCAAAGAGATTTCTGGTTCTTGCAATTGTTGTGCTTGCCGGATGCACCAGTGAATCGCAAAGCGGTATCGTTGCTCGAGTCGAAGATTGGACTTTGACCGAAACCCGACTAGCAGATCTTCTTGTTCTGGCCCAGCCATTTCCCCTTGATTCAGCGGCAGTGGAAGATTTAGTGCGGCACTGGGTCGGGGCGGCTGCGATCGCTCAAGTTTCCAGTAAAGAAAATCTTTCTGATGGAGAGGCAGTAGTTCGTTTCTCGACTTGGCTAGAAAGTGAAGAAGCCATCCTACAGCAGGAGCGAGAGGAGAGGATTGGGGAAACCGTGGTGGTAGACTCCAGCATGGTTGAGCGCTTCTTCCGAGATGGTTCCTATCGTCTATTGGCTCACGTATTACGAATAGTGGGAGCGGAGACCACTCAAGAGGAAATGGCACTTCAACGTCGCACCAGTCAACGTATTCTGGATGAACTCATAGCAGGTGGTAACTGGAGCGCTGCAGTCTCAGAAAGTGAGGATCCTGACACGAGGGAAGCCAGTGGGCTTCTTGGGCTCCTAGGCCGCGGCGAATTGCCTCCAGAACTAGATAGGGTTGCTTTCCAACTTCAGCCCGGACAGGTATCCGGTGTGACCCAAACCAGTCGAGGATTTCATATCCTGCATCGCCCACGCTTGGAAGAGGTATCTGACCTATATGCGTTGCACCTCAGAGACCGTTTTCTAGACGAAGCTGAAGAAAGGTCCGAGCAAGGTCTGTTGGTGCAAAGAAATTGGCTCATATCCTCAGATGCGATTACGAGCCTCCGAGGAATCGCCGGTGATCCTTCAGCATGGCTCGAGACAGATCTGCCGCTTGGATCTTGGCAGGGTGGAACTCTTTCAGCGGCAATGGTGGCTAGGTATGTACTTGCTCTTCCTCGGACTGCTCGCCGGGAGATGGTCGCCGCACCTGATGCGTCCCTAGGAGCGTTTGTTCAGCAGCTAGCGGTTCGAGCGATACGACTAGGTGATGCCCAAGAGAGAGATCTGGAACTTAGTGAAGAAATACGAACCCAGTTGGAAGAAAGTCACCGGGCAGATGTTCGCCAGTGGTATCAGGAGTTGGCCATTGATGAGACGGTGCCGCCGGAGAGGTTGAACCTCACTCAATATATGGAGGGTTTAGTATCGCGGCGCGGTGTAGCCACCGACTTGAGACCACTGTTTGAGGCGTGGTTACTAGAGCGAGTGGATTGGACCTTGTTCGAGTCCAGTATCCCTACAGTGTTAGTCAGAGTTCAAAATTTACTGCAAGGTGTTGAACCGTCAGATTCTCAATGAAGACCGAATCAAGCTTGAGCGGTATGAGCTGGATCATTCAAAAGATTCTGCCTGTCTTGGCGATCTTTGCTGTGGCTGCATGCACCGCATCTGATGCACCTGTTTCAGCGATCTTACCTGGGGAAGCCATGCCCACTTTATCAGATGCAAACAGAGGCCGCTTTCTGCTAGGTCGTGCCTTATTCGAACGTATTGCTACACAGGACGAAGGCCTGGGGCCTCTATACAACCAGGACCGCTGTAGTAGTTGCCATGATAGGCCGACTGTTGGTGGAGCGAGTTCGGCAGCAGTGCGGGTCTTGAAAGCGACACGATTTACGGACGGTCGATGCGATCGTCTTGAGGCTTTGGGTGGTGACAATATTCAGCTTCGAGTGACTGAGCTTTTTGCTGCCCACGGGTTCGGAGCTGAAGTTATTCCAGGGGAAGCCACCGACAGCGGTTACGTTACCGCTCCATCTCTTTTTGGCTTGGGTCTTATTGAGGCGATTCCGGACTCAGTTCTATTGTCTATCGCTGATCCAGAAGATCGGGATGGGGATGGTATTTCCGGAAGGTTGCCACGCATGGCGGATCAACGCTCAGCCAGGTTTGGTCGCAAGGGTGATGCGGCGAGCGTCAAGGACTTTGTTGAGAGTGCTCTCCGATTCGAACTTGGCTTTACAACCCCTAGATATCCGGAAGAAGAGGGTAGGAATGGCGTTCCTATTCCAGAGAGTGCAGACCCGATGCCTGATCCAGAGATCGACGCAGAGACACTGGGACTACTAACCGACTATATCCGGTTTTTGGGAGCGCCTGCTCCAGAGTCCTTAGCTCCTGGGCCGGCGGCAGACAGTGTATCCCAGGGTGAAGCACTGTTTGATCAGATCGGGTGTACTCAGTGCCACCGCCCTGAACTCCCGACCGGGAATGCTGAAGAACCAGCGCTCAGGGACCAGCTCGTTCGACTCTACTCTGATCTCCTGCTACACGACTTTGGTAATGGAGCAGGGGACCTTTGTGGTTTTGATGCTCTTCCAGGAGAGTTTCGTACCCCCCCCCTTTGGGGTCTCAGATATCGTGAACACTTTCTTCATGACGGAAGTGTGACGGATCTTGTTGAGGTTATTGATCGGCATTCAGGTGAAGCGATACTAGCGCGTGTCCGGTTCCAGGAACTCCCTGCTCAAGCACAGATGATGGTGCTGCGTTTTCTCAGGTCGCTCTGAGGAGTTGGTGGCATATGATTCAACTCACTGAGGTTAGGAAGTACTTCGGCGAAAAGAGAGCACTAGGACCTGTCTCATTCGAGATAGAGCCGGGTGGTGCAGTGGGCTTCTTGGGTCTGAACGGCGCGGGAAAGACTACACTCCTCAGGATACTTGCGACTGATCTGCACCCGTCTGCGGGTGAAGTTGAGATCGGAGGTGTTAGTGTTGCAGCAAATCCTCACGAAGTCCGAAAAAGGATAGGCTACCTGCCGGAAACTCCTCCTCTCTACAGAGACATGGCTGTCGGGGAGTACCTGAAGTTCGTCGGGCAGATCAAGGGACTTAGTCTGGATAGCGTGGACGAACGTATCCGCGAAGTTGAGGAGTACACGCAATTGACGCCTGTGCATGACGAGTTCACACAGAACCTTTCCCATGGGTATCGGCAACGTGTTGGCATCGCGCAGGCGATCATACATAAGCCTGAGTTACTGATTCTTGATGAGCCGACCAAAGGGCTTGATCCAGTTCAGGTATTAGAGTTGCGCGGTCTCATCATGAGACTCAAGGAAGAGCATACGATCTTGGTATCCAGCCATGTGCTCACTGAGATAAGCCAGACGTGTGATCAGGTATTCGTATTGAATCAAGGGGAGCTTATCGCTTCGGGCTCTGAGGACGAAATCTCTGCTAACTTGACGGGCACCTATCGGATCATACTTGGTGCACGTATGGCACCCGATACCCAGGCCGAGGGCCTAATCCAGTTCATTCGAAAGCTGCCCGATATCACCAGCGTAGAAATGGTTCAACAGGATGGCCAATTGTTGACGCTCTCAGTGGAAAGTCCTAGCGATTGCCGAGGTAGCCTCAGCAGGAGTCTTGTGAAATCCGGGCATGATGTGGTTCGTCTAGAACTGGGGTCCAACGAGCTAGAGAACCTGTTTGTAGAGCTACTCGGACAGAAGGTCAGCTGAGATGAACGGTCTGCGTGTGATTTTCCAACGCGAAATCAATGCGTACCTCAGGTCCTCCGTGGGCTATGTCGTGGCGGCTACGGTACTCATGCTTAATGGCCTTTTGTTCTACACTCAAGCATTAGGTCCTGAGGCTGAAGCGCGAGTTTCAGGACAGGTACTCGCGATCTTCTTTTATACGGCTAGTGGTTTAACTGTAATTGCATCCTTGGTGCTCTCCGTTCGTCTCATCGCTGAAGAACGCCAGTTAGGTACTCAAGTTCTGCTTAATACCTCGCCTGTCAGAGATTGGGAGATTGTAGTCGGCAAGTTCTTGGCCGCACTTCTTTTCATCACGGGCATCACGCTCACTACGCTATACATGCCGCTGATGATCCTCGTAAACGGAAAGGTATCGATTACTCAAATCCTAGTGGGATACAGCGGGCTCGTGTTACTCGGGGCAGCTGTTCTCGCGATCGGGGTATTCGCAACTTCGTTGACGAGAAGTCAGCTCGTCGCGACAGCGGTTGGGGCTGGAATCACTGCTGTGATGTTCTTGTTCTGGCCCCTTTCCACTGTTGTTGATCCACCAATGTCTCGGGTGCTATCTGCGCTTGCTCTTCACGGCCGGCATTTTTCGGGTTTCCAGCAAGGTCTTCTTCACACGCGTGACGTCTTCTACTACCTCGCGGTCACTTATTTCTTCCTGTTGTTGGCAACGAAAGTTTTGGAGGCCAAACGATGGGAGTGACAACTCCGAGATTGACGTGGATTCTAGTCGCTGGGCTTTGTTCCGTCTTTCTGGGTGAGCGAGTTTTCCACGACCTGTTCTTGGTCCGAGTACCGTTGGTTGTTGTTGGTTTAGGGCTGGTACTCGGAATAGCGATATGGTGTATAAGAATATCGAGCCAGGTTGGTGAAGCCGAGAGAAATACTCAGCGCTTCCTTGCACTGCTACATGTCCTTTGTGCGCTTTCGCTAGTAGGACTCTTGATTGGTACCGAGGACGCGGTGCGTTGGCTGAACTTAGACTTTGAAGATGGTAGGTCTGAGCTGCGGTTCCGAAGAGGACTGCTTTCTGTATGGTCGATTGTCTTGGCAGTTTCGCTGTTGCCTCTGCTTGCTGCTCAGTGGGCTGTACGCTCAAGTGGTCGAAAAGCAAACGAACTAGGTTTTGCTGGATCACTGAGGATTACTGAGACAGCTACCAGTGCTTTGAGTGTGGCGTTCGCCGGCGCCATGTTAATGCTTTTGGGCTATGTCACTAGCGCGAGGGATCTGGTTCTAGATGCTAGCTATTTTAAGACGTCTACACCTGGAACAGCTGTTGAGGAAATTGTAGAGAACATGGATGAACCACTCCAAGTCCTTTTGTTTTTTCCGATAGTTGATCCAGTTAAGGATGAGGTACTGAGCTATTTTCAGGCTCTTAGTAATGCCACGGATAATCTGGAGGTTGTCGAGGTCGATAGGCTCGCTCAGCCACAGGTGGCAGCGGAGTACAATGTTCAGACGGATGGTACCATCATCTTGATTCAAGGGGATCGGTTCGGAAGGCTTGGGCTTTCTTCTGAACTCGCTGTCGCGCGCAGCACACTGCGTGTTTTTGACAGTGAAACTCATACCGCACTTCTGCAGCTGACGCGTCCGAAGATGGCTGCTTACATGACTGCGGGGCATGGAGAATTAAACAATCCTGACATTGATAACGCGCTCGGGGGTGCTCTCGGTTCTGAGGTTCAGGATTCTCTTACTGCATTCCGAGATTTGCTGGGATTCCTGAATTATGAAGTGAGAGCGCTGACCTTGCAGCGTGGCTTAGGGAATCGTGTACCTGATGACGCGGCTATGGTGCTGGTGATCGGGCCTCAACGCCCATTCCTGGGTGAGGAAGTTCTAGCTATTGCTGAATATCTCGAACGTGGAGGATCAGTTTTATTTGCTCTTGAGCCGAGCTCTGATTTCACCCTGACGGGACTGCGCGACCAACTGGGTGTTGAATATCAGTCAACCATGCTTGTGGATGACCAGAATCACCTGAGGCAGCGAGGCGGACTATCGGATCGTCAACTCATTGTGACAGATCGTTTCTCCTCACATGCCGCCGTAACTACCGCAAGTCGTGCAGGAGCAGGAGCAGGTATACTCCTCATGGGCTCCGGACATCTCACTTCCATAGAAGAAATCGAAGGGGTCCGTAGAAGCTTCATCGTCCATTCGTTGCCCTCCACCTTCGCTGATCTGAACGGCGACTTTCAATTCGATGAAACGACAGAGTCGAGGCGTAGCCACCAGCTAGCGGTCGCCATTGAGGGTGTAGCAGGGGAAGAGCCTGGCAACCTTCGTGCATTGGTTTTTTCTGATGCTGAAATGTTTACAGACGGAGTTCTTGGCAGTTTGGTATCAAACGTCACGATGGCAGCAGACGGAATTCGTTGGTTAGGCCGTGAGGAGGCATTCTCAGGTGAGATGATTTCGGAAGAGGATGTACCGATCATACACACAAGGTCGGAAGACGTTGTTTGGTTCTACGCTCTGATCATCGGAATGCCCGCACTCGTTCTTCTGGTTGGACTGGTGACTCTGGGTTCTCGCAGAAGACAGAGAATCAGGAGTCTGGTGTCGTGATCGGAGCCAGGGTCCACGGAGGTTTATTAGCGATCGCCCTGCTTTTAGCTCTCCTGACATGGAATAGAGAAGCACCCACTGAAATTGAACTTGAGAGAATTCTAGTGTGGGAGCGGGATACGAGCGCCGTGCTCTCCATTATTTATCGATCATCAGATATCGATCTAGTACTCAGCCCCCGCACAGAGAATGATCAGTCCTTTTGGGCTGGATCTGAGGTTAGCTACCAAGGTGGAGTTGGGGATTCCAACCCAGATACGCTCGTTTTTCCGCTAGGACTACCAGGTAGCAAGCTGATTGAGGACTTCGCAGAATTCAGGGTCCTACGTGACCTAGGTGGTATAGCGAGAGATCGAGCAGACGAATTTGGACTCGATGAGCCTGAAGCGACTGTGACTATTGAGTTTAGTGATGGTGTTGAGGACTTGTTTGTCGGAAAAGCACCCGTCGGATCTGAGGACCGCTACGCGTGGGATTCTCCTGAAGGCAGTTTGTACGTTATTCCTGAAGATGTAATCAGACCATTAATGCTAGGATCGCCAGCTCTACGTGAACGACAGGTTCACTATTTTCTTGCATCTGATATCGCCCGAGTCCGGATAGAGGTTGATGGCCAAGAGCAGATAATGGTACGTCAGCCCGCGGAAATCGGGGATCCGGCAACCTGGTATCCGCTAGGTTCGCCCGGGCAATCTGATCTGACCTTTGCAAATTTCATGGAACGGGTTGGCCAAGTCTCGATCGAAGGCTTCGGCAAAGAAGTATCAGTGGACTTGATGGTCGAATTGATGCGCATCGAATATTTCGATGAAGACGATGAAGAGATCGGTTTCCTAGAACTTTATGCTGAATCAGATGATTCTGGTGAGCGTTACTACATCTTTAGCGAACAAACAAGAATTCTTGCCAAGGCGGTCAAATCACTAGCAGAAATGGTAGCACTGGACTTGACAGAGATTTTTTGAGTATTACCTCGCATTCGAAAAAAGGCCTTTTCTCTTGTGCCTATCGGTGACATTTTGTGTGCTGATCAATCGGGGAGTGAAGATTATTACTTTCCCGAACACCACTTCTTAGAGGTACTACTTAGGAGCTGGGTATGCGTACTCGTTGGTTAAATCGATCAAGAGAGATGACTGGGGCAGTGGCTGTTATGGCTGCTTTTGTACTCGCTCTTGGACCATCACCTTTGGATGCTCAGACGGGGACCTTAACAGGAACCATCACCGCTGCATCCACAGGTCAACCCGTTAATGGTGTGCAGGTTACCGTAGAAGGCACCAACTACGGATCACTGACAAATACCGCTGGTCGTTATGTGGTTGTTGGTGTTCCTGCTGGTACCTATACGATCCAGGCACTAAGCGTGGGTTACCGAACTGAGACAACAGAGACCTCGATCACGTCAGGCGGGACTGCAACTGCTGATTTCAGTATGACGGTAGCGGCAGTAAACCTTGACGAAATCGTCGTGACGGGTACCGCAGGTGCTGTTGAGCGCCGCAAAATTGGTACTGCTGTCGCGTCGCTCGACGTGGGAAGCATTTCAGAAGCTGTACCAATAGAGAACTTCAGTCAGATTCTCGAAGGTCGTATCCCTGGCGTGCGCTCTGTGGGCACAGTCGGTGGGGTAGGAACTACGAGAGTCTTGAAAGTTCGCGGCACAGATAGTTTCTCACTCGGTCAGCGCCCAATGATTTACATCGACGGTGTTCGAGTCGATACCAAGGGTGCCGAATGGGGTTCCAGTGCAGGTGGGTCGACGACTTGCTGCGCATTCTCCGGTGGGGCAGGTGAGGACAGACTGTCCGACTTGAACCCTGAAGAAATTGATCGGGTTGAGGTGCTCAAGGGACCAGCTGCTTCAACGCTATATGGTTCAGAAGCTTCAGGTGGTGTGATCCAGATCTTTACGAAGCGTGGCCGCAGCAACAGCCCGGCTAACTTCACATTGAGCAGCGCAGTTGGGTACAACCGGCATAGGGCCAACTTACCAACGACACTGCGGAGCGAGTTCAGCGGCCCAGATGGTACAGTAGCCTGGGATCCGAATGAAACACTGATTGAGAACGGCCTTATCAATACCTATGACCTCACAGTAGATGGTGGTGGTGAGGAAGTCACATACTTCGTTTCTGGTGGATTCAGCTATGAAGAAGGATCGATCAAGCCGAATGATCAGAAGCGCGGAAACTTGCGCGTGAACCTAAACTGGACAGCATCCGAGAACATGACGATCGGTGTGACGTCTGGTTATGTACGCAACCGCATTTGGTCGCTTCAGTCAGGTAATAACTGGCTTGGCATCTACACCAATGCGTTGTTAACCAACCCGCTGAACGCTACGAAGGATGAACCTTACGGTGGTGGGTTGGATGTGACCGTAGCAGACGGTCAGGCCATCTCCACATATTCGGATACAGACCGGTGGACTGGTTCGATCAACCTGAACTGGACTCCGCTCCCGAATTTCACCCATAAGGCAACGGTCGGGTTGGACGCACTCAACGACCAAAAGAGTCGCACACTGCCTTTCGGTCGGCACTACACGTATATCGGGAAGAACGGTGAGCGGAACATCGGTTACCGCAATAGCAGAGTATTCACGGGTGACTACTTGGCCACTCTGGATTACAACCTCGGCGATATCCTGAGCTTTTTCGGTGACGTCGGTGGTAGCCTTGCATTCGGTGGACAGGGGTACTGGAACGTCGATTCTTATTCGATGGCGACCGGGAAGGACTTTGCAGGTGAGGGTGTAACTACCGTGGGTGGCGCTGCCCGTAGCTTTGGGGGCGAAACTTTTAGTGAGGACATTAACTTGGGCGCCTTTGTCCAGAACCGTTTTGACCTCACGAACGATCTGTTCGTTACAGGTGCGGTCCGCATTGATGGAAATAGCGCTTTCGGAATAAACTACGGCTTCCAGGTATACCCGAAGGCTGATGTGGCGTACAACCTGCCTGTCAGTTCAGTACCCGTGGTCAGCAGTGCGAAGCTCCGTGCAGCCATCGGTATGGCCGGTAAGGCACCAGGAGCTTTCGCCAGTTTCCAGACTTACTCTCCGAATACGGTGCTCGAAGATTTAGCCGGCGTTAGGCCGTCAAATCCGGGTAACGACATGCTGGAACCGGAGAACAAAGTTGAACAGGAGTTTGGTCTTGACTTGGGATTGTTCAATGATCGGGTTGGAATCATCTCGACCTACTATGACGCAAGGACCAAGAACGCCCTGCTCGGTATTGCTCTTCCTCCAAGTGAGGGCTTCTCATCGTCACAGCAGCGTAACGTGGGTGAAATCCAGAACCGGGGCTTTGAGTTCCAGTTCAACGCAACAGCGCTTGATGTAGGCTTCCTTCGCTGGCAGACCGGGTTCAACTACGAATGGAATGAGAACAAGATCCTCGATCTTGGCGAGACTGCTTATGCGGACTCAATTCCTGTTTACGCCGCGAATATGGAGAACGGAGCCTGTAACTCCGTGGCGACCTGCGATGTGGTTGCTAGCTGGATCCATGTCAATCGTTTGGGAGGCTTCCGTGAAGGTTATCCGATCGGTGCCATCTTCAGACGTGGCGTCATCGGTTGGGATCCAACGACTTCCGGCCACGTCAGGACTACATACAACCCTTATTGGGGTCAGTCCTATCCGGCGCACATGGGTTCGTTCTTCAATGATATCGCACTTGGTAGCGACGTGAGGCTTGCGTTCCAGGTCCGCGGCGAGTGGGGTGCGAGCATGGTGAACTCTGACCGTGGTTACGGTGTGCGTCAGTTGGCATATGACGAGTATTTAAAGCATCTCGCACCGGGTGGTGCTACTACGGCACAGAGTGATTCAACACTGAATTATCACCGCCTCGGATATCCGGTGGACTCACGGGACAACATCCGGATCCAAGAGGTGACGTTAAGCTGGCAGCTTCCGGACGCCCTTTTAGGTGGTCTTGGGTTGTCGAGAACATCGATCTCACTGTCAGGTTACAACCTGTACTGGTGGGATGACTGCAACTGCCCCGATCCGAACCAGCAATACAGGGGTGGCCATGACTTCAGCACATCTCCCTTCCTGGGAGTTCCTCAACCCAGAAGATTCCTCTTAGCAGTACGAACTAGATTCTAATGAGCAACCAGGAATTATCTCGGACTGATAGGAGCAAATTGATTATGAAAATGAATAGAAATAGCGGGATACTTGGTTCGATTCTGATTGCTTTATCGGTGGGCGCATGTGATGACATCCTCACAGTTCAGGATCCACAAGCGTACACATCATCGGACCTAGATTTTGCACTCCCAGCGATCGCGAATGGTGTCGAGGGTACGGTCCATGAAGTCATGGATAACTTCGTGGTCTATCAATCACTGTTAGGCGATGTCTATCAGCATACAGGCACGTGGTCGGGCTACGATGAGACAGATCATGGCCGGTTCCAGTATGGGACGAGTGCGATGGACGGTACCCACAATTCGTGGCTCAGGGCGCGGTGGTTTGCGAATGATGCCGCGGATCGTATTACACGTGTGATGGAGGGCGCAGCGGCCACAGATCCTAAGCTGGCTCAGGTCAAGATGTCTGAAGCCATGGCAGATCTGATGATCGGGATGACATTCTGTGAGTCACCGTTGGTCGCGTCGGGTCCGACAGCTACGGATACGCAGAACCTCGAGCAGGCTGTAGCGAACTTCGGCGAAGCTATAGCGGCTGCCAAGGCTGCGAACAGCTCAGAGTTCGAGTATGCGTCCATAGCAGGGCTAGCACAGGCACACCTGCTGCTGGGTAACTATGCTACAGCAGCTGCAGAAGCGGCAAAGATCCCGGCTGGGTTCTCCTATGATGCAGTATTTAACGAGGAGGACAGAAACTGGGTCGTCTTGGTTACGACCAAGGGCTTCAATGAAGCTGCAGGCCTCATGTACAAGTGGTGGCCAAAGATAGACAAGACCACCACACAGTCATCCTATATGCGTGATCCGCTGACGGATGAGCCTGACCCAAGGATGCCGGTTTACTTCGATGGTGAGGTCGCTACCGACAATGAGACGCCTCACTATAGTCAGTACAAGTATGCGCTTGAGAACGCAGACATCCCGATGCTTCACTCGGATGGCATGCGGCTCATCGAGGCTGAGGCGAAGTATAGGACCGGTGACTATGCCGGCATGACCACCATACTCAATACGCTCAGAGCAGCGGTTGGGCTGACTGCATTTGCTACGCCAACCGACGATGCTACTGCTCAGTCGTATCTTTTGAATGAGCGTTTTGCTGAACATTTCATGGAAGGTCGTCGCAGAAATGATCTACATCGGTTCGGTCTTATGAAATCAGTATTCGCAGCGCTGAATGGCGGTGCAGGGGATTCGGAACGTCCGGCAACTGGGCGACCGACTAAGTTCTCCATGTCTGATTCTGAGCCAACGTATAACCCGAACATTAATAATGATCTTACCCAGAGGTGCCTGCCTAAGACCTAACTTCTTAGTGAAGGGAAGGTATAGGGAGGAATAGACAGAATTGGCGCGGTCGCCAGCTTGGCGTGCCGCGCCAATTTCTTTTTAATGCCTATAGTGAAAACCTGGAAAAACAAACAACCATCGATGGGGATTAAACAAGTTCCTGTCTTGTGTTTGCGATACAGAAGCTTCCAATTCTTTTGGGCTGCTGCGGTGCTTATTCTCTTCAGTCCTTCGCTGGTTGAGGCACAACGGGATCGAGTTGGTACAGCCTCAATCTCCGGACTCGTGCTTGACCAAGAAACAAATGATCCCGTGGTGGGTGTCGAGATGAGTGTGGACGGGACTTCCGCACTTTCGATCACGAACGATCAAGGAGAATTCCGCTTCGAAGAAGTTCTATCTGGATCTCTCATTCTGAGATCACGCCGTCTAGGATATGAAGAAAGGATGGATTCTCTTTCAGTGCCTGAGGGTGCTTTGATCGATGTGACAGTCCGCTTATCCACTGAACCTGTCGAACTTGAAGAATTGGTGGTTGAAGTCAGATCCCGACTTTTAGAACAAAGAGGTTTCTATGAGCGTCAACGCACGGGATATGGCGGGGTATTCATCGATAGGGAGACCATTGAGGATCGAAATCCTAATGTTATAACAGACCTATTTCGTACGATGTCAGGGCTGAGGGTTGTTTATGGTGGACTCTTTGGGCCAAAGGTATTCGTCAACCAAAACATCACTTTTTCAGATGGTGGTCTTGGTTGTGAGCCAAGTCTCATGCTGGATGGAGTTCGGTCCACTATGAGAAGCTATGATTTTATAGATCCCGTAGAGGTGGAAGGTCTGGAAGTGTACGCAGGCGGTGGAGCGCCTGGAGGCTTCAGTGACCCATGTGGTACCATAGCGATATGGACCAGGATACAGGTCAGAAGGCGCTAAAGCGTTCTCAGGAAAAGCAAAACACTCTGTTGTAACTCGGGAGTTAGATCCTGGAATCTATAGCGTGCAGATTCTGCTTCTCCTCCATGCATCAGGATTGCATCCCTTATACTTCGTGCCCTTCCATCATGAAGGAACTCTGACCGGAGATACAATCCTACCAGCCTAGCAGTTCTCCATTCAGATGGAGAAGCACCTGGTGCACAGATATCGGCTAACTCCGGCCCCATATCATGTAAGAGCAGGTCTGAATAGATACGGAAGCTTTTTCGATTCAGAGCCGCAGATTGATTGTTTCCAGTTATGAACGTAGGAGTATGACAATTCGCACAACCTATGCTTTCAAAAATCCCTTCACCTTTTCCGCTTGCTGCTTGGTCTTCAGGGTTATCTAGCTTCCGACGTGGCGGCTGGGCCAGAAAACCAATGTAGGCTCTGAGTAGGGTTAGGTCTGATGTTTCTATTTCTGGTTCTGGAACCGGATCGCTTCCTTCCGCGAGCGGGAGTCCATTCGGCATCTCTTCAGTGGGATGGTCAGGTGTAGTAAGGCCCATCTCACCACGGATCGCGTTTTCTATGAATTCACTTAGAGTAGCATGCTGTGCCTTGCTCCCAAAACGCCCAGGTAAGCCTTGCCCCCC
Source organism: uncultured Gemmatimonadales bacterium (assembly GCA_913045345.1). GTDB lineage: Bacteria > Gemmatimonadota > Gemmatimonadetes > Longimicrobiales > Gaopeijiaceae > UBA1142. The sequence continues at coordinate 9,101 of CAJWPN010000014.1, read as the reverse complement.
AAGACCTGGTCGCCCAGAAATCCCATCACCATCCTGATCGTCCGGATCGGCTTGGGCCAGGATATCGTCATCTTCGATGGCCTCTACAAGACCGATTCCGTAGAGTGCAGGTGCTCGAAGTTCCGTTACAGCTGTGGCGGATGCAGGAATCCGTTCCGGTAAAATCCCTGCAGTTCTTAGCGCGGGTACGACAGATGCCTGGAGTAGATCACCGCCGTCTTCCTTGAGCAAATTACACCCGGAGCTTTCATCAAAGTCGCTGACCTTGGTTACAGGCTCTGCCCCATGACCTCCACTGGTTGGAAGATCGTGGCAAGAGCTGCAGCTTACTTGGTTGAATAGCGGTCCGAGTCCTTCTTCTGGCGTGAAAGCTCGGTTGAAAAGAGCCTGCCCTAGGACGAACTGCTCTGATTCATAAGTAGTTACACCCGGTAATGGCGCACCGGCAGGAGCTTCTACTTCTGTTTCATCCGAAATCCCGCATCCAGTAAGTACAGAGCACAGGAGGATCGGTAAACGGGTTGAACTTCTTATCACGTGAGCGAATCTAGTTGTTCACGTTTTCGCCGAACTGATATACGAACTGGAACGTTTCCTGATCACCATCTTCACCTACAGGGAGGAGCTTACGGAAATCGTTATACCATTCCTCTTCATCGATCATAATCCGCATAGTCAGTGTGGCTTCTTCACCATCGGAAGGGTATGTCTCGAGGAAGAATTGGTGTCGTTCCGTGAAAGGGTATGTCCTCTCGAATGGGAGGGCCACAGACGAAGTATCCGACTTCACGAGGTATACGATAGATGGACAACTGGGATCTTCAGGGCACTCAGGATCAGAAACCATGAGGAAATGATACGATTGGATTAGGGTCACATTGGACACGTCCGAACTTCCGATTTCAACGCTGACATGATCGGGAATGTGTACTCCGGTCAGGAACTCGCATGCCCCCAGCGATAAGACTATAAGACCAGGGATTACTGTTTTGCTGAGGTGGCTTACGCTGAGCGGCAGGGGTCCTAAAAATTTCTCAAAAAGTTTCATAACCAAATATAACCTGAACTTCACTATCGGGTTCCGGTGACAGTGTTTGATCGGAGGTCAGTTATAAACTGAACCCCACTTGTTTTGCACCTATGACCATGAACCTTCAAGTTCATTCTTGTCTGATATCAGGTTAAGAGAACTGAATGAGCGACTTCACGAACTATCTGCAATGAGAGGTTAGAGTATGCGACACGTTCTGCTATCCCTTGGGATCCTCTTGATCCTGACGGTATCGAGCATCACTGCTCAGGTCCCGCGGCGGTCATTCTTGTTCAAGGATGCCCGTGGCGAGTTGGCACAAGCTAGGGCCAAGGGGGAAACAGATGTCCTATTGGTCATCGCATCGATGCCGGATCAGAATGAGCAAGTGGCACAGGCAATCGCTGGAATTGGTGGCACCGTCCAATTTCAGGCTGATGAAGTCGATTATATCCGTGCACGCGTTCCGGTTGAGGCAGTCGAGCAATTAGTTAGCCACTCGGCGGTACACAGTGTTGATATCTCTATTACGGGTTCCAGAGCGTTTGGGATGGCGGCTGACGCACCTGTCTTGCCGGGTGCCGAATCTCTTTCGAAATCCGGATCTCTCCCTGAAGCCGTAAATCCGGATACGATCATTTGGCCACCTGTCTTATCCGACTATCCGATAAGGAACCGTTATAGTCCGCTCTTTGACATACGAGCGTCAGATTTCTTGGACTCGAACCCGACGTATGATGGTCGCGGAGTCAAGATTGCGATGATTGATATGAACCCCGACCCGCTTTTGCCTGAGCTACAGGTGGCTACCGATCTCGATGGACAGCCGATTAGAAAGATAAGTGTCTACGGAACTGCCCAGGACCTTGAAGAAGAAGACGACGGTCGGTGGATCCGTATGGAAGATATGGTTACGGCTGCCGATGGTCAGTTCACTTATGAGGATAGCACCTATGTAGCACCGAAGGATGGAACATTCCGTATCGCCCTCTTTCACGAAGCTCGAGACTCTCTCGCTACGTTCGGAGGCTCCTTAGAGAACGACGTGAATCGGGACGGCAATCCAGAGGGATCGAGCAGACTCTTTGGAGTACTCTGGGATGAGGAAACCAATGAGGTTTGGGTGGATACCAACCAAGACCTGAGCTTCGCTGATCAAACTGCCCTCACCGACTACAATGATCGACCAGAGTTCGGGGTGTTTGGGACAGATGATCCGGATACCCCAATTCGTGAATCAGTCGCGTTTGGCATCCAGATCGCGCAGGAAAAGAAGCTGATAGCTCTAAATCTTGGTTCGGCCAGTCATGCGACACTCGTGGTTGGTGCCGCATTAGCGAATCGGGGTAGTGAAGGGAGATTTGATGGTGTAGCTCCGGGCGCTCAGCTCATCAGCATCGCTGAGGGAGGGTCTGCCTATGGACAGATTGAGTCACCGCTCGTTTCGATTAGAGATCACGGAGCGGAGGTAGTCTATTTTGAGCAGAGCTCCAATATCACGAGGAATTACCTTCTTAGGGATGGCCGTCTAGTACCGACAGTGATCTACGAACGGCTCATCGACAGATATGATCCCGTCATACTATCCCCTACCCACAACTATCCGATCCTAGGGGGAATTGATGATTTCGTAATGGCTAGGGGCTTGATCGGTATCAACGGACATGAGAGTAAAGAGAATTTCTTTATCAACCACGGAGTCCGAGTTGAGCATGATGACAATCTTCTCATAACCGGTGGTTACGGTCCTATGGGTAACGGGGCACTCAAACCCGATGTCATATCTCCATCCAATTATGTGAGCACAGCCCTAGGGTTCATTGAGGGTCGTGCGATCCCTGGGCTTTACCAACTTCCGCCTGGCTACACCATTGCTGGAGGAACTTCCACAGCTACACCAACGGCTGCGGGGGCGGTTGCTCTTCTCCTAAGTGCCGCTAAGCAGGAGGGGATATCCTACGATGCCCATCGGATCAAACATGCTGTGACACGGGGTGCTCGCTGGGTCCCTCATCTGAAACCACACAAACAAGGCAACGGAGTGATTAGTGTTGCGGGAGCTTGGGATATTCTGAAGGAATTAGACGAGGGCGGGGATGTGGTGAGCATTGTAGGCCAAGCACCTGTGAAGCACTCCTATAGCCATCTGTTGGCTACCCCCAATGAGGGAGAAGGGCTGTATGAACGGGATGGATGGGATGTCGGGGATAGTGAAGAGCGAACAATAACATTGACTCGAACCTCTGGCCCAAGTGCTCCGATGACGTTCTCCGTGAGCTGGGCTGGGAATGAGGAAGGTACCTTTTCAGCACCGTCTGCGGTCACACTACCCTTGAATCGGCCCGTACCGGTATCTATCACCATCAACCCGAACGTGCGGGGAGCACACACGGCTCACTTTACTTTGGATCATTCGAGTATACCGGGTTATGCGTATCGGATGCTGTTTACTGTTGTGGCGCCCGAGTCACTTGATATTTCTAACAATTTTCATGTGGAGCGTTCTATAGAAGTGCCCCGTCCTGGAATTCAAAGTTTCTTCTATCGGGTTCCTGAAGGTGCGCAGTCACTGGTCGTTGATCTGGGATGGCAGGAGCGTGAGGTGAGTATGTCTGTTTCACGCCCTGATACTCGTGCGGTACGAGGTGATATTGTCCAAGGTGGGCAGGGAGTTAAGCAGGTGATCAACAATCCAATTCCTGGCGTATGGGAGGTCAGGCTATCCGACGTTGCTGACACCAGGACATTCGATTGGGAGCAGGCCAAGAAAAAGGAGCCAGTCCCACCAACTGACGCGACCCTTACGGTTTCAGCGATTGCCGCAGAGGTGAGTGTTATGCAGCAGGAGACTGCGGACCAGGAAACAGGCAGTGCAACTCATGATCTCTGGGTCACCAACCGAATGGGAGTATTCAACGGACGATTGATGAGTAATCCATTGGGGAGTGCTCGCCGCCTGCAACTTGAACTCGTGGAAAAAGAGCAGCAGATCTTCGAAGTTGAAGTTCCACCAGGATCGCCTGCTCTGATGGCTCGTGTATTCGATTCATCAAATCCAGGCGCTGATGCAGACCTGTATGTTTTTGACTGCACTGGGGATGAATGTACACCTGCCCGAACGGATGCCGACCCAGAGGGCGATGAGTCGGTGATTATCTGGAATCCATCAGCAGGGAAATGGAAAATTGTTGTCGATGCTGCTAGCCAGCCATCAGAGACGGTTACATACGAGTACCTAGATGCAGTATTTAACTCTTCCTTCGGTCATGTTGCTGTTCTAGATGTTCCTCAGGAGCGAGCCCAGGATTCTCGATGGATGGCAAAGGCACATGTGTGGTCAGCCGGTAGCGGGAGTCATGAGTCTGGTAGGATCCCGTATCCAGCTGTTCTACTTGAGGGTTGGGACGGTAGTCAAGTATTCCCGATGGGTATCCTGGAGCTAGTAAGAAACTAGATGGTATCCTGAGAAAATACTGGCTTAACTTCTCCTGTTAGATACTTGAAGAGCGGGTGGTGTACCTACACCACCCGCTCTTCAATAGGGGGACAAACTTCACCTCCTAACCCCTAAATTGATTCTAGCGCATCCCCGCTTGAGTATTTGGTAGACTGACCCCCACCCAGTCCTCTCTTTCAAGGGTACGCTGACGTGGCCAGACTTCATTCAAGGTATCTCCCTCGTACAGTCGCCCATTCTTCATGACGTGGGTGATCGTATTGGTGTTCCGAATGTCTTCCAACGGATTACCATCCAAAATCACGAGATCAGCAAGTTTTCCAGCTTCAATGGATCCCAGATCTTCATCCAGCCCGATTGCTTCGGCTCCGAGGATTGTTGCGACTCTTAGCGCATCGATTTCTTCCATCACTCCCCCATGCATGGCCCAAAGCTCCCAGTGGTATCCGAGGCCTTGGAGTTGTCCATGACTGCCCACGCCTGCCCGCCCACCAGCTTCCACGATCTGCTTCACACCGTTGGCGTGCTTTGTAAAAACGTGCTCGTCATCTCGAAACCATCCCGGTCGCCTTCGACTTTTCTGGTCGAGCTCCTCATGAGTAGTGAAGTATTGGAGTTTTACATCGTCATGTGGGTTTTCTCGCGAGTAGAAATAGTTCTCAGCCCAAGGTCCACCATAAGACACCAGAAGTGTCGGTGTGTACGTGATGCGAGATCCATTGAAAAGATCTACCACATCCGAGTAGATAGGAGCGATTGGAAGAGAGTGCTCTTGGCCTGGATACCCATCGAGTGCCATCGTGATGTCATACTTGAACATCAGCCCACCCTCTGTAGTCGGCATAATTCCTTGTTCCCTGGCGGCCATGATGATCCACTGCCTCTGCTGCCTGTTACCCGACATATACATCTTTATGGTTTTTGTATCGTAATATTCACTATAACGACGCATGATTTCACGAGCATGATCGAGGCTTTTGATCGCTTTTTCTTGAGAATAATCACCAAAGATGCCTGGTCCCGTAGAATAAACACGGGGTCCAATCATCTGCCCGCTCCGCACTAGGTCAGAATAACTGAGTACGTCCGTAGTCGAAGTTTGAGGATCTCGGGTGGTGGTCACTCCATAGGCAAGGTTCGCGAGATACATCCAAGATTGTGTCTTATGTAGCCCTTGTGGCGGTCTCATGTGAGCATGTGTATCTACGAAACCCGGTAATACTGTTTTCCCTGATACATCGATCACCTCGGTTCCTGATGGGATTGTTACTGAGCCCCGACTGCCTACTGCCACGATTCGATTATTTCGGATGACGATGTCTGCATCCTCGACTACTTCACCGCCATTCATCGTGATTGCTTGGCCACCGCGGAGAACAACGCTTCCGCTGGGGATGTCCCGTTCAGCCCTTATAGAGATGCGATGTTCGCTGGGTGTGTATTCCTGAGACTCTTCTCCTGTCTCGGTCGTCTCCGGCGAGTCATCTAATGCTTCAGCGGCTTCTAGGTCATAGACAAAATGAGCATTGCCTATGAAGAAATGGACCTCTCTACCGTCTGCGCTCCAGACTGGGAATTGTGCTCCGATCTCTGTGATCTTGCGAGCAGGGAATTGAGCATTATCGACGTCTGCTACAGAAATGGATGGTGCCTCACCACCCAGTACAGGAACGGTCACGACATAAACGTTGTTCTCTAGTTCTGCCAGCGCACTTTCACCGCTGGGCGCCATCTTGATAAGATCGGATGAGTTCGGAGCGTCGGCTCCTGGTTGGGTTTCTCCCATGACTTTCAGATGGGATTTTTCATCTGTACCATCCCAGCGGATTGAGAGGAGTCCATTGGCTGAATGATGCAGGTAGACTCTGTCTTGCCCCTCGACGAAATGGGGATTGCCACGGCCTTTCGCGGGTGCCACGAGGGTGGCCTCACCACCTGAACTCGGTATCCAGACGATATCGGTTTCAGCTCCGGTAGCTCGTTCGGATTCTTGAAATGCTCTTGCAGGCGTTCTCAGGGCTGCAATCCGTTCACCATCATTACTCCAAGCAGGCTGTTGGTACTGAGCAGTAACAGTTGTGACCTGGACTGGCTGACTACCACCTTCGGTTCGGATCTTCATGATGTGCCCACCTTCGGCACCCCAAGTGACGTATGCGATCCACTCGCCATCAGGCGACCAGGCCGGGTGTGCTGCCGTCAAACTACTATTGTCTAGGTTGGTGGGTTCTCCATCCGGGTGGTCCATGACGTACAGGTCATCGAGCGCGATGAAAGCGAGGCTTTGGCCGTTCGGTGAGGGGACCCCATCTCGTATCTGACGCACTGGGAAAGTTGGACTGTCCTCGATCGGGTAATCGAATTCAACCAAAGGTCCGATTGCTATTTCTTCATGGACTTGAAATGGCACCTCTATTGCTTCTGAGCCGTCGACAGGCATGCGCCAGATCTTGCCTCCATACGACCCGACTACCTCACGGGAGTCTGGAGTGAAACTCATTCCAGGGTAGATGTCTCTATCAGCGATAGACTCTTGATCATCCCGCTGAACCGGGTATGCAAGCCACCGCTCATCTCCAGTATTCAGATCTCGGATACGAAGACCGGTTTGGTCCTCGTGTCGAGTTGCGTAAACGAGTGATTCTCCGTCAGGAGAAAGGGTTGGACGGAACGCTGACCCATAACGGGAAGACCGGTTGAAAGTTTCTCCGGTCTCGCGGTCGTAGATCGCTAATTGGTATTGCGGGAACTGCGCATTGTAGTCCCATGCGCGACCATTCTTGACCGCATGCCAGATGTAGCGTCCATCAGTGGATACTGCAGCTCCAACGGTTTTTAGGCCGTCATCTTCACTTATTAATGCTCGTCCTGACCCTCCATCCGTGTGTACCATCCATAGGTTCACCACTCCAAGGCGAGTCCTTCCTTTAGATGCCACGATATAGTCACCATCAGGTGTCCATTCGGGTGATAGCCATGATCCTCCATTTCCTCTTGTGATCTGAGTGGTATCACCTGATTTCAGATCGAGAGTCCATAAGTTTTCACCACCACTTCGGTCTGAGACGAAGACGATATGGTTTCCTTGTGGGCTGTACCTAGGTTGTCCGTCAAATGCTAGACCTTGAGTAATCCGGGTAGCATCTCCCCCTTCGATCGGGATTGTGTAGAGGTCCCCTAAGAGGTCGAAGACCAGGGTTCGCCCATCAGGGTGTACATCAACAGATAACCAGGTCCCCTCATTCGTATTGATGGTGACCGAGCGTGATCCTTCTAATGGTAGTCCTGCCTCGTCGCCTGTATCGTCGGGTAGTGTGTCTACATGCTCCTGTACATTCAGGGCATGTACCTCTCCATTCGCAGATAATAGAGTAACGACTGCAGTAATCAGAATATTCAGTTTCATAGGGTTTATTCCAGAGCAGAGTTTTCTCAAACTTTACTTACTTGTTTGGGGGCTGACAGCGTGCGGATAAGGTATAGTCTAAAGACGTAGATCGGTGGCTTTTGCCATGAATATGAGCTTGATTCTTGTATGAGGTCGACCTAATGACCAGATGGGTCTCCAGAAATAGGGGAGAAAGATGACCAGAACACTCAGTCTAATGTTCCTGACTGCGGCTTTTATAGGCTGTGCCGCTTTTCAGATTCAAGTGCTTCCGCCAGGGGGTGGGGTTGATGACAACACGGCAATCGGAGCGTGTGGATCTCTAGAGCTATTCACAAACTTGGTAGCAGAAGAACAGGCATGGCGAGCTGAGAACCCAGAGGTTGCATATGCTCGCCCTCGAGTTGGTCAGTCATTGTGTGAGCTCTATGCTTCGATAGGTGCCCCAAGCAACAGCGAAATCATAGAGAGTGCGGATGGTCTCGATGAGATGGAGCTGCAATACAGGACCCGAGGTAGCGGAGTTGCGAATGTCCAAATTCGAGACTCTGTGGCCACCTCGAGGGGTGCGGGAGGAGGGACCAGCGGTGAGCAATGGGTTTTTGGAGAAACAGATTCGAACTATATATACCATGGTGTCCGCCTTAAGCAGCGAGATAGTGGTGAGTTCGTTGTCTCCGCAGTACGGTGGTAGCGTATGGTTCTTGCGATAGCTGCTGTAGGCGACTGAGGTCCTATGTACAGCGTACAGACCCAATGATCAGCCCAGCAACAGCTCCGAGAATGCCGACCCCAAAGCCAGTCCACTTCTTGCTGTCACGATCACCACTTCTTAGCACATAGCCCAGGGCTGCGCCTCCGAGCATACCTCCACCCATTCCGAGAAGCATTGTTCGGCCACAGCTTTTGCTTTCAACTTCTTCTTGAAGCTCTTGGGTGAACACTGCAGGGAGTTCGGATTCGATCAAGTTTGAGCTTGGTTCGATTTCATGGGCTGTGGGCCATGAAAACTCTTCTGTATCAGCAACTCTTTGGCCAAGGACTGGCTGTGTGAGTAGCATGATGAGAAGACTAATCAGGGGGATAATACGGAGTAGCTGCAAGGCGGACCCTCCCTTACCGAAAATGCAGATGTGATAATTAATATGGGGCATGTTTGATCTATTTGCTTCCTTCATCGTGTTTTTGGTTGTTCGACCTGTAGTTGTAGCAGGTCGGCGTTCCAT
>CAJWPN010000013.1:0-43098 GCA_913045345.1 uncultured Gemmatimonadales bacterium | reverse complement strand
GGCCTTGATAACCTTGATCAAAACTTTGGCTTCAGTGAAGGGATGGATTGGGACTGGATGGAGCATGTCCTTCTGACCGGAGTAGATCGCTTTCCGTGGTGGGGTGACTTAGGAATCGATCGCAAGGGCAGTTGGTGGGGGTACTACGCGGTAAGCCCAGATAACAGCCCTGTCATAGGTATTAACCCTGGTGATTCAAAATGGGTAGACGCCTGTGGTTTTTCAGGGCATGGGATTATGCACGCACCCGCAACCGGCTTGGCTGTTTCCGAACTCATCGTTGACGGTCATGCACACACGCTGGAGATCAATGGGTTCCGGCACGACCGTTTCGGTGAAAATCTGGCAGTTGAAGGAAATGTTTTTTAGGGCTGGCTGACCCCGACTTTATCTCTAGCTATCGATCTGACGCTGCTATAGCTGCCAGGATAGCTGCAACTGTAACATCCGTCCGGAACTCTATCAGCCTTCTCCCATGTTCCAGAGTCTTATCGACCGGTAAGAGATTAATGCTGTTGATCGAAGCTTTGTCCGCAGCAATTCGCTGCTGAAGTCTCACGTGCTGAGGATTGTCATTCATGATGATCGAAGTGATGTAATAGTCATCATGAAGTCCTTCTAGTCGAGGATCCTCATCAATTCCGAGTACATCTTTCTGGTACTCGAGCACGTCATCGTAGTTGTAGTACTCTGGGATGTGGGCAATGACGATGCCTTGGCCGACCCAGGCATTGGATAGCTCTTCTGCTACAGCCGCCATCCCCCGCTGGTTACCCCCACTATCTCCAATGAGAAAGATATCTTTGAAGCCCTGGGCCTTAAGGCTCGTCGCCATATCACGCAGCACCGCTTGAAAAGTTTCCTGTGAGAGGCGGATACCACCTGGTGTGCCAGCCCGCTCAGGGTTACCAGGCTCTATTGTTACGATCGGCGCGACCAATGCATTTCCGAGCCTCCTGGCGATGGCATCACCCATCACCGCAAGCACATGGTTATGCTTCCCCGTTGTCAGATAGGGACCATTTTCCTCGATACCACCAGTCAAAATCAGCGCAGTCGTCTTCCCGTCTTTAAGAGCATCGCGCACTTCAAGCATCGTAAGCTCTTCAATCCAGACATTGTCGAGTGCCTCAATTGGACGTGGGAAGGTCATCATGTCCTTTGCCGGAGACTCCTGTGCGCCCACGTGTATAACGAGCAGAACATACGAGAGCATCACAGGCACTGAAGCACGAAAGAATATCTTCAAGGTCTTTCCCTCCCCGATATGGTTCGGACCACCTCAATTGTGCTTCCTTCGGTGCACGAGCTGGTCTCTAAATAGATTCCCTCTATGATAACCTGGTCCCCAGCATCGAGGGTGCCGAGCTCTCCAGTTAGAGCATAAAGCAGTTCATCTTCATCGCGAAATGCCAGACACCCCTCAAACTCTTCAGTGACCTGACCCTCTCTTCGGACCAAGCCTTCTTGATTTGTTACGTGGAATGGATTCGATAGTCCGATTGGGCTAAAAACCCCATTGAGTGCAATCACATAGAGCGGTCGATCCCATGATGCCGATTCCGGGATCCTGATCTCACCCGACATGTCGCCCCACTCTCCTTGAGCACCCTCAGCAAGTGTCTCAAAACCGGCATGGATCGCACCCACTGCAAGGTGGATGCGCGCAGCAAGAGGTAGGTTTTCTGAAGAAATCTGGACACGGGTACCCGGTGGACCACTAAGTGGGACCACGCTCTGCAACTGCCTCAGGGAATCAGGACTGACAAACCTTTGGGCAGCGCCAGAGTCCGCGGTAATCATCAACAGTACAAGCGCACCAGCAAGTGTGATCATCTGGCTGCAAGAGCCTGGATTCATTTTTGACATTGAGTCCTCCTTCGGCCCGCGATTCTATCTCTGAAGCGAACGACTACTATTCAACCTTGGACACAGCAAATGCAATCTTTGACGGTACCTGGGCAATGCGCCAGCTTCACCTCCGTTTCAACGCGGTCTCGGCAGAGGTCGGTGAGTATGAAATCTACCGTAACAACCAAAGATAGGTTGAGCCGACGAGGTTTCTTAGCAACGGGTATCCCATTGCTTTGGGCTCCATTATTTGAGGAAGTTTCCACGACCCAGATTTCTGCACGACATAAAGATCCGCGTCTTACTGCTCGTCCAAGACAGCCCAATGAGACTGCTCCACGAGGAGCAGTCTCATTGGGGTCCGACAAAGTGCGAGGCGGGATACTCTATGTACCCGAGCAATACCATCCGACAGCTCCTGCACCTCTCATCGTTGCCCTGCATGGCGGGGGTGGTCAAGCAAGATCCTGGGAGAGACTCTACGAACCGTGTGAGGAGCACGGTATTGTGCTACTCGCACCGGAATCGAGGGGACGAACATGGGACGCGATCCAAGGTATGTTCGGGCCTGATGTTGTTTTCCTAGACTCAGCCCTAGAGTACGTGTTCGCACGATGCGCTATCAATCCCAAGAAAATAGCGCTCGCTGGATTCTCCGACGGAGCCTCATATGCCCTATCTCTTGGACCATCGAACGGTGATCTATTTAGCGAATTAATCGCCTTCTCACCTGGATTCTCTTATCCCGAAGAGCCCATTATCGGACGTCCAAAGGTTTTCATATCACATGGCACTGAGGATCGAGTGTTGCCAGTCTCACTAAGTAGAGATGGGATTGCGCCAATGTTCGATATGGATGGCTACACCATCCGATACGAAGAATTCACTGGAGGACATGAAATGCCCCCAGAGGTTGTGACCAAAGCTCTAGATTGGTTCCTGGGATCGGAGCCCTAAATCTTTGCCAGAGCCTCTCCCATGTTGTCGAGCGCTTTCTTTATCAAGCTTCTAGAAGTGGCAAGGTTCATGCGCATGTGGTCGGCACCACCAGTTCCGTAGCTTAAGCCAGGGTTTAGGTAAACCCGAGCGTTTTCAGCGAACCATCGCTGAATTACAGTTTCGGGAGTGACTGTGTTACCAGATGCCCTACTCTCCTTAGCGGCTGTCTCTTTCGCACCGATCCGGTTTATGACTTGGCTCACATCAAGCCAGGCCAGGTAGGTCCCTTGAGCTTTAGTGTAGTCTAAGAGAGGTATGTTTTCTTGAATGTAGCCCTCTGTAAAATCGTGGTTGCCATCTATGTACGGCAGCAGTTGATCGAGCCAATCCTCTCCTTCAGTGAGTGCGGCAAGGTTAGCTACCATACCCAGAGTACTCAGGTCAGCTCTGGTGTTGGTACGTACACGGGCTAGATAGTCAGGGTTGGTAGAGAAGTACCAAGCAGCCTTCATAGCAGCCAGACTAAAAGACTTACTCGCAGCTTTAAAGGTCAGACTGTTATCAACAATCTCCCTATTTGGAAGGCTAGCAAATGGTGTGTACTTGTTCCCTTTGGTCACGAAGTCACAATGGATTTCATCCGCGAGTACGACCACTCGATGTTCCAGGCAGATTTCCCCCATCCGTGTCAGGTCCTCTGGAGACCAACAGTTACCGGTCGGATTCTGAGGATTACATAGGATGAAGACATTCGCTGTCCTGGCTCGCCGCTCAAAATCTTCGAAATCAATTGAATACTTTCCATCAACCACCTTCATCTGACTATCTGATGCAACCGTTCTCGTGAACCGAAGGTCAGAGTAAAAGCCATTATAGGTTGGTGTTGTCAGAAGTACTCTGGACCCAGGTGGCGAGAATGTGTGCAGCGCTGCAATCAGACCTGGGTGTACACCAGTGGTGAGCACCACTGTGCCGGGATCGATATCGAGCCCATATCGGCGACTATTCCAGTCTACAATAGATCGGACGTAGGACGCAGGCCTTCTTAGGTAGCCCCAATTCTCATGCTCGCAGCGTTCAGCAAGAGCCTTCGTAATACACGGGGGCGCTCGGAAATCCATATCCGCGATACCCATGCCGACTTCGATCTCCTCACCATAAGTCGCGATTGCACTGTCCCATTTAGTGCAATCAGTGCCGACACGGTTATAGACTTCATCGAAATCGTAGACCTGTTGGCCAGTAATCGCAGATTCGGCGACATCAATCTCCTCTGCAAAAGCACCCCGTGTTCCAACCGCCCCGAGAACTGCGGTCATCCCAGCATTCCTCAAGAATGCCCGCCGATTGAGTCCATTCTCTTGATTCATGCTCATGACCTCCCGATCCGAATACCTTTAGCAATGAAACATGTAGGCTCGTGAGCAGTACTGCCAGATCAGAGGAGGGATGACACGCTTAACAAAGAGGACCCGCTCAGATACCCTCCGGTTCCTCTAGATATGGAGATTGGATAGTCACCGCACCGTTGGCTGCGGAGGAGACCAATCGAGCATACTTCGATAGCGCCCCATCAGGTATCACGCTCGAAGGAGGTGACCATGCCAAAACTCGTGATCGAATCTCATCAGGAGTCATGTGGATCGAAACAGTGCGTTCTTCTAGGTCAAAGGTCACGATGTCTCCATCTTGCAGAGCAGCAATCGGGCCACCTTCGACTGCCTCCGGCGCAACATGTCCAGCCATTAGGCCATGCGTAGCTCCCGAAAACCGACCATCTGTGAGAAGTGCGACCTTGGAGCCTAAGCCTGAACCCGCTAGCGCAGCTGTGACCGCAAGCATCTCCCTCATTCCAGGCCCTCCACGCGGACCCTCTCCTCGGATCACGACTACATCACCCGGAACAATCGTTCCACCTTGTACCGCTGTCATCGCATCCTCTTCACTATCAAAGACACGGGCAGGTCCTTGGTGAAACATCCTCTCATGACCCGCCACCTTTAAAACACACCCGTCAGGGGCCAGGTTTCCTCTAAGCACAATCAGCCCACCACGATCCTTGATCGGTTCTGCTGCTGATCGAACAACTTCCTGCCCCTCAGTTTCCTCCGCATCCGAAACTTCTCCTGCAAGTGTCTGCCCAGTAACGGTGACCGTGTCCCCCTTCAGATAGCCACCTTCTAAGAGTCGACGAGCGACCAGAGCTACCCCGCCTGCGCAGTGAAGATCAGGAGCCACGAAACGCCCCCAGGGTTTCATATCTGCCAATAGCGGAGTAGTCGCGCTAATCCGATCGAAATCGTCTAGTGTGAGTCGTACACCTGCCTCATGGGCTACTGCCAAGAGGTGGAGAACAGCATTGGTAGATCCACCGGTAGCAACAGCGACAGCTACTCCATTTTCGAGTGCCTCACGAGTAAGGATTTGTCGCGCAGTAACATCCCGTTCGACGAGCTCAACGACTAGACGACCGCAACCATGTGCTACTTCTTCTTTCGCCGCATCCGTAGCGGGCACTGTGCCACTTCCCATCGGTGAAATTCCGACTGCTTCGAATACTGTGGCCATCGTGTTCGCAGTGAACTGGCCACCGCATGCCCCAGCTCCCGGGCAGGCTGCCTTTTCAATCTCCGAAAGCTCCTCTTCATCGATACGCCCTGCAGCACATGCTCCTACAGCTTCAAAAACATCCTGGATCGTAATGTCTTGGCCCGCGTGTGTCCCGGGTTGTATTGATCCTCCGTAGAGCATCAAGCTTGGACGGTCGAGTCGGGCCAACGCCATTACCGTCCCTGGGATTGTTTTATCACAACCAGAAAGTGCTATAACACCATCGAAGTGGTATCCAAGGCTCATCAACTCAATTGAGTCTGCAATGATTTCACGACTAACCAGCGACGTGCGCATACCGGAAGTGCCCATGGTAATGCCGTCCGATACTGCGATTGTGTTGAACTCGAGTGGAGTTCCACCTGCATCGATAATACCCGCGCGAACGGCCGAAGCCAGATCCCTTAGATGAACGTTACACGGCGTCGAATCAGTCCAGGTATTCGCGATGCCAATCAGCGGCTTCTCAAAGTCTTCGTCACTTAAACCCACAGCGCGAAGCATCGCACGAGCGGGTGCTCTATCCCGTCCCTCCAGGAGTTCGCGGCTCCTGAGTGTGGGAAGCTTCAAGCCTCAGAGTCTGGCTGGAGCCACGCCATATGTGAACGAAGTTCCGCTCCCACTTCTTCAATCTGATGGAGCCGCTCACATGCGCGAACTCTCTGAAATTCCTGTCCGCCATTTTTTGACTCGTCGATCCACCTGCGCGCGAAAGCCCCTGACTGGATGTCATCTAGGATTTCTCCCATAGCGATTCTCGCTGCTGGACCCACAACCCTCTTGCCACTTACATAATCACCATATTCTGCAGTATCACTCACCTCAGCACGCATCCCGGCAAGCCCACCGGCATAAGCCAGGTCAACAATGAGTTTTAGCTCATGTAAGCACTCAAAGTATGCAAGTCGCGGATCATAACCTGCCTCAACAAGTGTCTCGAATCCGGCTTTTACCAATTCGCTGAAGCCACCACAAAGAACAGCCTGTTCCCCAAAAAGATCTGTTTCAGTCTCTGCTCCACAGGTAGTCTCGAGCAATCCAGCACGTGAGGAGCCCAGCCCAGCGGCGTAGGCAAGCGTAAGGTCTCGAGCACCCCCTGTCGCATCCTGGTGGATACCGTACAGGGCTGGTACTCCACGACCTGCCTCGAATTCACGACGGAGCATCTGCCCCGGTGATTTGGGCGCAACGAGAATGACGTCCACCTCCTCTGGTGGTACGATTTCTCCATAATGGATATTGAAGCCATGAGCGAAAAGGAGGGCGTTGCCTGGCTCCAAAGCCGGTTCGATATCAGCGGCATAGACCGCTGGTTGTGCCGTGTCATGAATGAGGAATGCGATTACGTCGCCACGTTTTGCTGCTTCGTGTACGGGCATGACCTCAAGACTCTCGGCCCGTGCTTTATCGGCTGATGCACTCCCATCGCGCAACCCGACCACAACGTCTACACCGCTATCCCTAAGGTTTAGTGCGTGTGCATGCCCCTGACTACCGTATCCGATTACCGCCACCGTTCTCCCTTCTAGAGCGGCCGTACTCGAGCTGACTTGGTCCATCAGAGTTCTCTCCCTACACTGAAGTTATGTATCAATTTCATGAGGGCCGGGTGGAAACATCTCACCACTGCGGCTCACTCCAGAAATAAGACCTTGTTCTTGCAGGTATGCGAGTGCCTGATCGATCGCACGTGGGGTGCCAGAGAGTTCCATAGAGTCTGAACCATGACGTTGCAACACATCACTAACTGTCTCTGGCAGTAGCGGCTCAAGATCACTATTCGTTTTGACAACAGCCAATTCCCGAGTTGCATCACAGGACGCTTGATCAGGGCGCCTCACAGACAGAACGTCATATAAGCTTGATACCTCGGCAGCCACCCTGTCTTCTGGCGTATCAAGATCCCCGAATCGTAGCACGACCTCAAGGATATCATCCTCGGCTTGATATAAGGAAAGGCTCCCTATCGGCAAGGCACGACGACGCAGGAGTCCGAGCAAGCGTTCAAGGGATCCCGTCACATCTTGTAGTCTTGCCACAAGAACGAATTGGCTCATCCAGGGACACGCTCGGATTCAGTAACCATTTCGTCGAGAGCTGCACCAGATTCTACCATTGGATAAACATTCTCTTCTTGGCGTACCTGCATCCATATTAGCACCGGACCCTCTTCAATAGCTGCAAGGCTAAGGGTGGAATCGAGTTGTTCGCTCCTGTCGATTCGCCATGTTGGAATACCATAGGCTTTCCCCAAAGCAACAAGATCTGGCCCGGAAATCTGTGTCTCCGAGTAACGCCTACCGTAGAAGCGCTCCTGCCATTGTCGCACCATGCCGAGATAACCATTGTCAATCACGGCGATACGCAATGGAATTCCTTCTTGAACAACTGTCGCGAGTTCCTGGAGACTCATCTGGAAGCCCCCGTCCCCTGCTACGACCCAGACCGAACGATCTGGTTGTCCGATTGCCGCGCCAAGTCCTGCTGGCAGAGCATAACCCATAGCCCCCAGACCACCTGATGTCAGATGGGAACCCGGGAGCGCGTCTCCTAACTCCTGTGCAAGCCACATTTGATGCTGCCCGACATCACTTACGGCTATCGCATTATTCTCGCTGATCTTACGTGCAACAGAACGAATGGCTTCTCTAGCACCGAGCGGGCCCATCCGACGGTATCCGGGTCTCGGTGGCTCCTTTGTCGGATCTGCTTCACGGTTCCATTCTCGAATCCGCTCCCACCAGGCCGAACGATCTGCTTTCGGAACGAGTGGCAAGAGCATTTTGAGGGACTCAGAAAGATCAGCTACAACTGCAACATCTGCCCGCATTGTCCGTTCGATCGCAGTTGCATCAACATCGAAGTGAACGATCCTAGCGTTTGGGGCAAATCGGTCTGGGCGACCAATCACTCGGTCATCAAATCGGACACCGAGACCTAGAACCAGATCTGCATCCTGTAGGCTATAGTTGGCTCTTTCGGTACCATGCATGCCCGGCATACCAAGTGCACGCGGATCCGAAGCCGGGAACGCATCCAGTCCCAATAATGACGTGACGACCGGAAGATCGTTGCGCTCAGCCAAGTAACTAAGCTTACCAGACGTGCCTGACAGAATTACTCCACGACCAACAAGCAATACCGGCCTCTGGGACTCGTTTAGAAGTTTGGCGACCTGCTGAATATCTGCCTCAATTTCCTGAGTACTCTCTGGGGGTTCCACAAGCTCAGGATTTTTTCTACCAGACAACGAAAGTGTCTTCTCATCGACTAGTGCTGCCTGAACATCCTTTGGTATGTCAACTAACACCGGGCCCGGACGACCAGATGCAGCTAATCGGAACGCCTCCGAAAACACCCCAGGAATATCGGATACTTCTTGGACCAAAAATCCGTGCTTCGTAACAGGAATCGTCACCCCTACGATATCAGTCTCCTGAAAGGCGAAGGTTCCTATTCCAGGACGAGCAACCTGACCAGTTACCGCAACGACCGGCACACCGTCCATGAATGCGGCCGCTAGCCCGGTTACCAGGTTTGTGGCACCTGGGCCACTCGTTGCTACACAAACGCCCGTCCGTCCTGTCGCACGAGCATAGCCATCAGCAGCATGAGCGGCGCCCTGTTCGTGCCGACAAAGTACGTGGCGAAGGGATGGATGGTTGTATAAAGCATCGTAGAACGGAAGAATCGCTCCACCAGGGTGCCCAAAGAGCACCTGAGCCCCCTCTCTAGAGAGCGCTCTGCAAGCAAGATCAGCACCTGTAGTAGCAACCATTCTTTCCAATTCTTCCCTGATGAAAAAAAACCGGGCCCCCTCTGACGAGAGAGCCCGGCGGCATTCGGTTTAATTTTCGACCAGTCAGTCGTGTCCGAAGCGTACCGCGCGCTCTCGCCTGAGCCCCAGAATAAGGCCCAGGCCGCTAAGAGTGAGCAATACAATCAATACGAAAGATGAAATCACCTACTTATCTCCGACCAAGTAACCGATAATCGAACTGGCTAATTATACCTCGCCTAGGTGACTGTCAACCCTGTTTTCATTTTATCTTCTTTCTCGAGGGTTCGACCCTTCCTAGCTTCGCGGCTGGACCGGACTTGTTCTGAGTACTAGCTAAAAAAGTGAAATCAACTCGTAGAACGAGGTTCCATGTCAGCTGCACGACATCGAAAAAGGTGGCAAAAGGACCAAGAACGTCGAGTCCAAGTCCCTAATCAACCAGGTGGGCAATCAGCAGACCCTCCCCCAGATCTACAAGTACTCACAGCCCCTGCGGTACTCACACTCATGCTCGTGGTGCTGTCATTCCTTCCGCGGATTCAGAGCAATTTGAATCTAACGATATCAATCTGGGGTTCAGCAATTGTGCTGCTGACCTGGCTTATTCTGCTCTACTTGAAGCTCAGGCATGAGAATGCCAGTCGGATATTTCAAACTATGCTACGCCCGCAGCACTATGTTCAAGCCTTGGTTCAGTTAGCTGTCTTCGCCTACTGGGGCTGGCATTGGCGACCAGTTTATGAGTTCGGAACACTCCTGGCTGCTCAGCTCATATTTGCATACGTCTTTGACATGCTACTCGCTTGGTCACGGCGAGAAGCCTACACACTCGGCTTCGGACCGTTTCCGATCATTTTTAGCATCAATCTTTTTCTCTGGTTCAGAGATGATTGGTTCTATCTTCAGTTTCTTATGGTCGGTATCGGATTTCTAGGAAAGGAATTCGTGCGCTGGAAACGTGAAGGCCGGGCGGTACATATCTTCAATCCTTCGGCGTTTTCTCTCGGACTTTTCTCCTTAGTGCTGATCGCTACAGGAACGACCAGCCTGACCTGGGGGCAAGAGATCGCTTCGACGCTAACCCTAGCGCCGATGATCTACCTATACCTGTTCTTGCTGGGCCTCATCGTGATGTACTTCTTCTCGGTCACACTCGTTTCGGGAGCGGCCGCGATAGTGCTCTTCGGTCTGAGTGCTTTCTACACTTCTCTAACTGGGGTCCCATACTTTCTCGACTCGGAAATCCCTGCCGCAGTCTTCCTCGGGCTTCACCTTCTAGTGACAGACCCCTCAACCTCACCACGCTCACAGGCTGGCAAGCTCGTTTTCGGGGGACTCTACGGAGTAGGTGTATTTGGACTCTATACACTCTTGGGAGCGTACGGAGCACCAACTTTCTACGATAAACTTCTGGCTGTTCCGCTTCTCAATCTAAGCGTCAGAGGAATTGATTCACTGATTCCCGTAATTAGAAGAAGCCGAGTCATAAAACTCTGGCGACTTGATTTGGCCCCTCTCCGACTCAATCTGATGCACATGGTAGTATGGATTGTTTTCTTCGGTTCTATGGCTGTAATGGGCAAGACCGACGGAATGCACCCCGGTGATAGTCTTCCGTTCTGGGAGCAAGCATGCATTGAAGATCGACCGACCGCGTGCAATCGCCTGATCCAATTGGAGGCGAGCTATTGTGGCGACAACTCAGCGTGGGCCTGCAATGAACTCGGTGGGCATTATAGACAAGGAGACATCGTGGGGTCGGATGCTGACCTAGCCCTAGGCTACTTCTCTCGCGCATGTGAACTCCGATTCCAGCCAGCATGCGTCAACCTTCTCGACATAGAGAGCTTTAGGCAGACTGATCCGCGAGCACTAGATCTCAGATTACTCCTCAGGGAAGGTGGTTCGAACTTGATGGAAATGGCGGAACCAGAGCTATACGAACGTGCCTGTCTTAAACACAACTGGGATTTCGCTTGTGACAAAGTCGTGAGTGCATCTTAAGTGATCCGCAAAGCTACCGTCCCGCTCGCAGCCCTCGGACTCGTCACCGCAGTATGGATTGCCTTAAGCAATGCCGGGTCTCTACCTCAATCCCCTTTGATTTCTGATGATACAGTCAATGGGAATCCAGAAGAGGTTCCCGGATTTCTTGCAGAGGCTTGGCAACTCCCTGATGATCCACTCTTAGGATTCGTCGAGATCGCAGCTGGTTCATTCCTGATGGGCAGTGATGCTGTCATAGATCCCATGGCATTCGATATCGAGCGCTGGTCAAGCACAAACGCTCAAGCTGTTCTGGAACTCCCGACGTATTACATCGGACGCTTCGAGGTGACCGTCGCACAAATGCGATCATTCGTGCAGGCAACAGGTTACCCCATTGATGGCCAAGCACTCGGCGGAGCACCTGGACACCCTGCTACTTTTATCTCTTGGCCGGACGCACTCGCTTACAGTCGCTGGCTAGACGAGATCCTAAGAACTTCGCCCGACACACCAGAGGTTCTGAGCACTCTCCTTGAGGACGGCGGGCAAGTAACACTGCCAACGGAAGCCGAATGGGAAAAAGCCGCACGAGGTAGCGACGGACGGATCTATCCATGGGGTAGTGAGCCCAGACCTGATAGAGCAACCTACCAAGCAAGAGGCACCACAGCTGTTGGTAGCCACCAGTGTCCGGAGTGTCCGTTTGGGCTCTCTGATATGGCAGGAAATGTGTGGGAATGGACCAGAAGCCCATATCAGCCCTACCCCTATGATCCTATTGATGACTTTGAGGACCTGGAAAACGAGTCTCTCTGGGTCATGAGAGGTGGATCGTTTAGAGACCCGGCGCATTTTGTTCGGGGAGCAAATCGGGGTGGTGCCGACCCAGGCGCTCGCCGCGCGTTTATAGGCTTCCGAATAGCGATTTCGCCTTCTTAGCCACTGTCGCGGACGAATAACCTGACAAGGTGCCATGCTCGCCCGACCGAGGCATCCGCTGTAGACTCACTGCCCGCTTGGCGAATCGCCCTATGTGCGTATCGCCTAGCTCATGGTGTAACGGTCCGTGCGGCCAATCCATAAAGTTTGACAGGAGAGGTGTCATGAAATCCGTGAAGATGTTTGCCGCGTTACTTAGCGTTGCTTTCGCTACAACAGTATGCGCAACCGGCGAATCCACTTCTGATGCAGTGCTATATGAAGGTGCACAGCTGATAATCGGCGATGGTGGTGCAGTCCTCGAAAATTCATCGTTTCTAGTTGAAGACGGGAGGTTTACTGCTGTTGGTACTGTCGGATCGATCGACGCACCTGCAGGCTCAGGTCATGTCGACCTAACAGGTAAAACTGTCATGCCGGCAATCGTGAACGCTCATGCGCACCTCGCATCACCGCGTCCGGATCGAACGGAAGAGCTACAACACTGGGCATACTATGGGACTGGCGCAGTGATGAGCCTTGGTCTGGATGAGGGTAGTGTGGGCTTTGAGATGCGGAGTGAAGACATATCAAATGGAGCACGATCCCGCAGCGCTGGTCGTGGGATCACTGGACCGGAGGAAGGACGCTCAGAGGTCCCCTTCTGGATCACATCGGAAGCAGAGGCCCGTGCAGCGGTCCAAGAACTAGCAACCGAAGAGGTCGACTTCGTGAAAATCTGGGTCGATGACCGGGGAGGGCAATATGAAAAACTTACGCCCGAACTATACGGCGCAGTAATCGATGAAGCGCATAAGAATGGTCTCCGCGTCACTGCTCACGTCTTTACGCTCGAGGATGCGAAGGGACTACTGCGTGCAGGGATCGATGCGTTCGCTCACGGGATTCGAGACCAAGATGTGGATGATGAGCTCGTCCAGCTGTGGACAGACCGTCCTGATGTAGTGTTGGTTCCGAACCTCCCGAACCCGGGTGTTGCGCTGGACCTGAGCTGGCTCAGTGGAACAATCCCATCTGAAAGACTCGGGGAAATGCAGGCAGCTCAGCAAGAGCGGCCTGGTGCTCAAGAGTCTTTCGGGATCCAAGCACGCAACCTCGCTCGCCTCAGCAGCGCCGGGATTAAGATCGCGTTCGGTACGGATGGCAGCTCACCCTGGACATCACACCAGGAAATGGAGGACATGGTGCGATCTGGGATGACCCCAGCCGATGTGATTGTTGCAGCAACAAGCACATCAGCGGAGCTGATTGAGCTCGACGCAGGCTCCATCGCCCCTGGGAAGCTGGCAGACTTTGTTGTCCTCGATGCAAACCCAATTGATGACATCACGAACACACGCCAAATTTCTGAAGTATACATGAGAGGTCAACGAGTCGAGCGAGAGTCACTGCGAGAAAGATGGATAGGAAGTGAATAGTCAAGTTTTTCTGCCCATTTATGTCCTTGTGACACTGGGTGTGACCGCTTCGTGTGCAGGCACACCTTCAGTGCCAGTGCGAACTACTGGCACACAAATAATACAGCCTGGTGCACCGGGAGAGACGGCCCAAGCCTTCGACACAGCAGAACTGGAGGCGATAGGAGGCTTGAGCCACTCGGAAGCGGATGTGCGTTTCATGCGGGGGATGATACCCCACCATGGACAAGCTCTCGACATGACTGCCCTGGTACCCACACGAGCGACCACGAACGGATTCCGCAGTATGGCTCTCCGGATGCAGATTTCACAGAGAGATGAAATTCGACTGATGGAGCGCTGGTTGACCGAACGGGAAGAGGAAACTCCGCCCACGAACGCTCATAGGATGATGATGGCAGGTGATATGGTACTCATGCCTGGGATGCTCAACGCTGGTCAGATGGAGCAACTGGCATCTGCTACTGGGCAAGAATTTGAGCGACTATTCCTCGAATTTATGATCATGCATCACGAGGGAGCACTCACCATGGTGCAAACGCTCTTTAATTCTTCAGGTGCCGGGCAGGAGTCACTGATTTTCAAATTCGCGACAGACGTTGATGCAGATCAAACAATCGAGATACTGCGGATGCGTCGAATGCTGGAGGAGCGACGATAGGCTCTGTGGTATCAGATCGTACTACGGTCAGACGGAAAGTAGCCTGAACGACTTACTCATTGGATATAAGGAATTAGGATGATACTCGAACAGATTTCCGGATTTACCCATCGAGGCACTGCTCTAGTGATGATGTTGGTGATGACAGCCATCCTCATAGGAGGATTTTCAGAGACCAATGCGCAGCAGGTAGCCCCCGACTCTGTTACACCAGCGCCATTATTCACATGGGACCCCAACGATCCACGCCTCGAACTCGGTGCAGGATGGATGAATGCTGAATCGGCGATCCGGGGACTCGAACAGGTTTCTGCGATTCCGCGACCGGACGGATTTTTCAATCCGGCAACCCCAGACGATGGGCGTTTCAGCAATACCGATCTAGCGTTTCAGGGGCAATACCTATATCAGGGTAATTATAACGGATTCCAAATCTACGATTTGGACGACCCGAATACCCCGATGCTGGCACTGTCCGTTGTATGCCCAGGTGGACAGGGCGACGTCTCAGTCTATGGGAGCCTCGTCTTCATGTCAGCTCAGGAGACGCGCGGCAGACTAGACTGTGGTATTGAAGGTGTCGCAGACTCGATCAGCGCGGAACGAATGCGTGGCGTGCGTATTTTCGATGTCTCCGACTTAAGTAACCCGATGCAGGTGGCTGCCATCCAATCGTGTCGTGGGTCACATACGCATACGCTCGTTGTCGACCCTGATGATAGTGAAAACGTGTATGTGTACATACAAGGCACAAGTTCTGTGCGCCCGACAGAAGAACTCCCGGGGTGCTCTGGGGGCGAGCCCGATGAAGATCCCAATACTGCACTGTTCCGAATCGAGGTTGTGCGCGTACCGCTAGATGCACCTGAGGATGCTGAAATCGTAAGTATGCCTCGCATCTTCGCAGATGCTGAAAGCGGGAACATCGCGGGGCTATGGGCTGGAGGTGATCACGGTACAGGAACTCAGGACACTCGACGCACTCATCAATGTCATGATATCACGGTTTATCCGGAGATTGGGCTAGCTGCTGGTGCATGTTCTGGGAATGGTATTCTGCTCGATATCTCAGACGTCGTGAACCCGCGACGAATTGATGAAGTGCTCGATCCGAATTTCGCGTATTGGCACTCTGCTACATTTAACAACGGCGGTACAAAAGTCGTGTTCACTGACGAGTGGGGTGGTGGTGGCCAAGCACGCTGTCGGGCATCAGATCCTCCGACGTGGGGAGCCAACGCGATTTTCACGATTGAGGACGGTGAGATGACGCTGGGAGGCTACTATAAACTCCCTGTACCTCAGACCGAAACGGAAAACTGTGTAGCGCATAACGGCTCGATCATCCCGGTACCAGGTCGAGACCTGATGGTACAAGCTTGGTATCAGGGCGGCCTATCAATCATGGACTTCACTGATCCAGAAAACGCTTTCGAAGTCGCATTCTTCGATCGGGGCCCACTCAGTGCCGAAGCGCTATTCACCGGGGGCTATTGGTCAACCTATTGGCATAATGGTCGCATATACGGTGCTGAAATCTCTCGAGGGATCGATGTCTTTAGGCTAACCCCGACTGAACATCTTTCTCAGGCTGAAATTGATGCCGCGGAACTCATCCAAATCGATCAATTTAATGCGCAAATGCAGCCCCTGACGATTTGGCCGGCAGTTGTTCCCGTAGCACGTGCCTATCTTGATCAACTAGTCCGAGGAAATGGAATCCTCAACGATCGGGTGCCTGATGTTGGTAACATTCTGGACAGAGCGGAGCGAGGTACTGCAACCGCTATGCAACTTGCTGAGGTTGCAGCCCAACTAGATCAGGATGTTACCGCAATACGCGCTGGCACACTTGGTGGAGATGCCGAGCGTCTTTCAACACTGGCGGAACTGCTCAGAAATCTAGGTGGCTGAGAAAAGTTAGTGGGGTGCTTTGGGGCTGATGGATTGCCCCAGGGCACCCACTTCCTGCCCAAATTATGGGTTGCTTCTTGGAGAGCGCCTGATCAGTCGGTGATCGGCAGTTCAGAGTTCCACATATCAACGACAACCTTCCACGAACCGTCTTCCTGCTTCTTCCATGTATGAAAGTCCCGAACAACATCCCGTCCAGGCGGACCTTCAGGGTTATTGATCGTGATTTCGCCGACGGAGAGTGTCCATCCCATGTCACCGGATGCGGAAATCTCCGCGCGCACAATCTCAAACTCGAGTTCAACTCCTGGTGTTTCAATAAAGCCAAACCGATAACCCTCTACACCATCTAGCTTTTCTACCAAACCAGCATTGGGTGGCACCATGATCGCATCGACATCATAGAGAGCGACTACCGCCGCTCTGTCCTTTGCACTCGCTGCTTGATGATAGGTGTTCGCTGCCAGCCTCAGGGAAGTTAAATCTGATTCAACCTCGATGGTGTTTGCGGATCCACATCCGCCTCCCATCACCGCTGTAATAATGATGAGGATTGACCGTTTCTTCATTTGCTGCCTCAGTTTTGTTCGATGAACCATGGTCTGGTGCCAAGTGACTACAGATAATAAGAATACACATAAGCTGCACACTCTGTTGGTGTTCCAAGTCAAGAAGTGATACTGGGGACTGACCAATTGATCTCTTGTAATCCAAAAAAATGGGGATACTCCCAGCTCTATTCTCTGCTGACAGTTTTCCTGACAGGCTGCTCATCCCCCTCGGAGTCAGAGGATGCTAGCATCCGACCTGTACCATGCCTGTCGATCACATCGGTCTGTACTGAACGGGTCGCGGTCGGCAGCGGTGTGTACCTTCCGATATTTACCACACACTCTTTGTCCGAAGGAAATCCCCAAGTTACCCGTGGCCTTATTATCGTTCACGGCGCTAACCGAAACGCGGACGATTACTTCAAAAGAGGATTCCAGGCCGCAGCTGCCGTAGGTCATCAGGAGGCTACAGTCGTCGTCGCACCACATTTCCAAACTTCTTCAGATAATCCGGCATCAGACGAGCTGTTCTGGAGCAGCAGTGGCTGGAAGCGAGGGCACCTCTCTAGCACAGAGGGGCCCCGACCCCGCAGGAGTTCCTACTCAGCAATTGATCAAATTATTGATCTTCTTTCAGACCCATCCCATTTCCCGGCATTGACGGAAATCACTATGACGGGCCACTCAGCAGGCGGTCAGGTCGCTCATAGGTACGCAGCAACGAGCCGTGCTGAGAAAAATCTGGGACCAGTAACGATGCGTTACGTAGTAGCAAACCCCTCCACTTACCTATACATCCGGCAAGAGCGAGAAAATACAGGTGCATTCGTAGTGCCCGATGCATCAGTATGCTCCGACTACGATGACTGGCACTACGGTCTTTCAGAACGAAATGCGTACGCTGGCGCACTCGTAGTGGACACGATCAAGGCACAACTCGTCAGGAGAGATGTACGTATTCTTATCGGTGATGCGGATTCCCTAAGCGCTTCGCTTGACGTTAGCTGCGGTGCGAATCTACAAGGCCCTTACCGGTTCAGCCGAGGACGTCGGCTGATGCGCTTTATGGACCAATTTTTTCCTGAGCATAGTCACAAAGAAATGGTCGTTCCTAACGTGGGGCATTCAAGCAGTGGAATGTATCTTTCTGCTATAGGCCTGGATGCTCTCTTCGGTACATGATAGGGGATGTCTTACAGTCGCGATTGGCTGGTGACTCGTAAGAACAAAGCTACCACAGGCTATAGGCACAGTTTCAGGTCCAGATAGTTAGGGACTGCAGCCAAAATTCAATTCAAGGCAATCACGATCCAAGGGTGGCCAAGCACTCCACACCAAAACTCCCCAGAGTCTTCTTATCTGAGATCACAAGAACCGTAACTGGGTTCTCTTCTATAACGAGACAGTTTGAAGCCACACCAGCTAACTCTATGGAATAAAGTCCCGGTGGTAGGCCCCCAAATTCTGTGGATGAGTTGATCTCTACAGTCCGGGTGAGTGACCCATCAATAACCACCTGATAACCGTTCGGGTCCAACAGCTCACCCTGGGAGCGAATCACAACCTCTATAGACCCAGGATTACTAAACGCTGAGGGCCCATCTCCACACCCTGACCCCAGCAACATCAGCATCGAATAGACACCGAGAAAAGAACGGCGCACTTCTAATTAGACCCCTCTAATCGCTGAATTACTTGTTCGATATCAACTCCGGACTCAAGCCACTCTGTTAGCCGTTCCGCACGTTCTCCATCGATAGAACGGGCGAGGAATGCAGCCCTTGTTCCCTGCCGCTTATCACTGTTAAACGTCAACGGCGGACCAATACCCTGAAAACCATTGAAAGACTCAAGCGCCGTCACAAGTGTCTCAGCGGTCAGGTCACGTCCAGCTCTCCTCAGTCCTTCGACAAGAGGCTCAGCATAACGGAACCCGGAAAGGAAAAATTCACCCGCCCGCTCTTCCGGGGCGATGCGGGCACTCGCTTCCCGATACTCCTCAATAAGAGGGTGGGTTGAGTTGGCAAGTTCACCAATAGCCGCAAAAATTGCGCCCTCCCATGCACCCTCCGTTAGATCATGCATCAGCTCTGTATCAGCTAAGACAGAGCTGGCAAGCCACTGTGGCTCATAGCCAAGTCGTCCGACTGCGCCGACAATGATTGTGGCATGACGCGGTGTTAGCCACATAAGAACGGCTTCAACTCCTGATTCACGGAGCCTCACAGCATGTGAACTAAGATCTGTATCCGGAACTTCAACTGACACCGCTTCGACTACGTTCAATCCATGTTTCTCCAGCGCGACCTGAGCCCCTACAAGCCCGCTCTCGCCAAAGTCATCATTCTGATAGATCACGCCGATCTTGGTCTTACCTAGTTCGTTTACCGCATAATCGACTAAAATCGCCGCTTCATCAAAGTATGGCGTGTATTGAGCGAACAAATACTTCTTCGGGGGATACGCCCAATGTGTAGCACCAGTAGCCGGAGCAACCCAGACGACCTCATTCTCCATGATATAATCGACAACAGCGCGACCTGGAGCTGTACCGACACCTGCTACGAAAGCAAAAACGCGATCGCGTTCCACCATCTCACGCACAACTGCTACTGTTCTTGAGGGCTGATACGCATCATCACGAAGTATGAATTCAATCTGACGCCCGTGTATCCCGCCCTGTTGATTGATCATCTCGAAGTAAGCCTGTGTGCCTCGGCCAATAGCACCCCAGAGTGCAGCAGGCCCAGTCAGCGGGGCCCAGCTACCAATCACGATCGTATCGTCTGTTACACCCCGCACGCCGCCCTCATCTATCGGCTCCGAGCATCCGTATACACAGATAGAGGCGAAGACTAGAAAGCTCATTGTCCGTGGTCGACGCAGCCCATCTTTCACCATCCACTTCATCTCAAGACTCTCTATTGATTGGGATTGACGGGGCACCCATGTATAGCTCTTCCACATCCGCATTGTCGACAAGGTCAGTAGCTGAACCGGCTATGACTAATTCTCCACTATCTAGAACCAACCCCTCGTCAGCAACAGTCAGTGCCATGCGAGCGTTTTGTTCCACAAGTAGAACTGTGACACCCTCATCTCGAATCTGTGAGATAATATCGAATACTTGCCGTACCAAAATCGGAGCCAAACCGAGTGACGGTTCATCAAGGAGTAGAAGCTGAGGTCCGTTCATCAGAGCACGTCCTATCGCCAACATCTGCTGCTCTCCACCGGAGAGGGTGCCCGCAGCCTGGCTCTGCCGCTCAGCCAAGAGGGGGAAAAATTCGCATACACGCTCAAGAGCTTTCTTCGCAGTTAGCTGATCTTTTTGAACATAAGCGCCCACCTTCAGATTCTCCCAAACGGTGAGTTCACTGAATATCCGACGGCCCTCGGGAACGTAGGAAATGCCAGACCTGATGATCCGCTCGGTAGCTATCCGATCGATGCGGATACCTTGGAACGAAATCTGCCCATTCTTCGGCTGGCCTTCTAGAACTCCTAAGATCGTATTCAATAGGGTGCTTTTACCTGCACCGTTGTTGCCCAGGATCACCGTAATGCTGCCTTCAGACACTGTTAGGGAAACATTGGAAAGAGCTCGCAACGATCCATACCACGTCTCCACTGCATTGAGCTCTAGGAGTACTTCTGAGTGCTTATCCATCGCCTAGATACGCCTTGATAACCTCAGGATGCTGTCGAATCTCTTCAGGAGTTCCTTGGGCTATCGGTTTTCCAAAGTTCAGGGCCAAAACATGATCTGCTAGGCCAATCGCTAGCTGCACATGGTGTTCGATCAATAGGATCGTCACATCCAGTTCTGCACGCAGTTCTCGCATACGCTCAGTGACTTCTGCACGCTCATCCGCATTCATACCAGCAGATGGCTCATCTACCATTAAAAGCTTTGGCTCCATAGCAAGAGCACGAGCGAGTTCCACACGCTTTTGTGTACCATAAGGCAATTCGCCTACTGGTCGATCACGCACGCGAACTAGATCGAGAAGTTCAATGATCCACTGGACACGCTCGCGATTCCTTATCTCCTCTCGAGCTGCTTTGGTGGCACGGCCTACCATTGTCACACCACTCCAGATACCACTGCGCATGTGCTGGTGTCGACCGAGCATGAGGTTGTCGATCGTGGTTTCTGTATTGAAGAGTTCTATGTTCTGAAAAGTCCGTGCTATACCAAGGCGTGCTATGTGGTGAGGCGCACGTCCGGAGATGCCTTCACCCTCAAAGGAGACTTTCCCAGCCGTCGGTTGATAAATACCACTGATGCAATTGAACGCTGTGGATTTTCCAGAACCGTTTGGGCCAATGATTGAAAAAATCATCCCCCGATCCACCTCAAAAGAGACGTTATCGAGCGCGGTCAAACCTCCGAAGCGCATCATGAGGCCATCGACAGAGAAAAAGCTCATCTCCTAGACCTTTCTCTCATGGTGGCGGCCAAAAAGACCAGAAGGCCTGAACCAAAGCACGATAACGATGATCAGGAACGCCACGACCGACTTGAATTCCACAGAGATGTACGCTCCAAAGAGATTCTCAATGACACCCAATAGATAGCCACCAAGCACCGCGCCAACCGGAGTATTCAATCCCCCGAGAACCGCAGCGGCGAAGCCCTTTAGTAGGGCATCCCACATCAGCGTCGGATCAAGTGTAATCAGCGGTGCCGTGAGCAGGGCTGCCACAGTACCAATGACAGAACTAATGCCGAATGTGAGACCAACAACCGCACGGGCTGGCACACCATTAATACGTGCGGCGATTGGATCTTGTTGTGTTGCCTGCATCGCGACACCAAGCTTAGTAAAGCGGAAGAACGCAAACACCAATAGCATCAGTATCCCGGCAATCAAGATCGTGGCCAGGCTCAGAGTGCTGATCGAAACACCCCCAAACCTTATGACTTCATTCGCTGAAACGGGGAATGGAAACTGACGTTGGTCGGCACCCCACTTCCAACCTGCAAAACCAAAAAGGGCCAAAGCGAAACCCAAAGTCATGATGATCAGATTCAGGTGGGTAGGCTTCCGCATACGTCTGAGTAGGAGCCCCTCAAATCCAACCCCGAGAAAAAAGGCGAAGACAAGAGCCGCACCAAAAGCAAAAATGAACCCAGTTTCAAAGTCGGTTAGAAACGTGTAGGCGATAAAGGCCGATACCATAGCCATATCACCCTGAGCAAAGTTTGGAACCTCGGTAGTCTTGTATGTAATCACCAAAGCAAGCGCCATCAGGGCATATATGCTTCCTGCTGAAAGCCCACTCGCTAAGACTTGTAGTAGCACGGGCTAATCGGCTCCGGACCTAGGCTGACTCAATTCGGCATCCAGACTTTTCGAAGGCTTCATTATATCCAGTGCTCTAATCCAAAGCCCGTATAAGCCCCGAGGTTCGATAAGGATCGTGAATACGATCAGCGCTCCCGTTACTACCCACCCGAAGTTTGGAAGACCAACAGTTGACATAAAGCGTTCGGAGAAACCCTCAAGAGCTGGGCCTAGGATGGGGAACTCCTGAAAAGCATCCATTTCCAGATTCAAGTACCCCATGACAATGCTGCCGAGAACTGCACCGGTGATCGAGCCAAGACCTCCGAATACCACCATCGCCAAAAACATTAGGGAAAGTGTAAACGTAAAAACACCAGGGCTTATGAACCCTGTCATGAGTGCGAGCAGGCCCCCGGCGATGCCTGTCAGAGCAGCACTTACTGCGAAGCTTAGCGTTTTGTAGTAGGAGACATCCACACCCATCGTGGCAGCGGCAATCTCACTGTCCCTGATGGCCCGGAACGCCCGTCCAACACGAGTGGCGGAAAGATTTCGCACACCAAGTGCTAACAGAAATGTGATACCGACGATCACATAGTACTTGCTGACGTCCCCCGATAATTGGAACGGGCCGAGCGTAGTATCCGGCACCACCAGCCCCATGTGTCCCCCAAACAAGGCCGAGTGAGCAATGATTTGTGTCACTGCTAAGCCGAAACCCAGAGTAGCAATTGCAAGGTATGGCCCCGCCAGTCTCAACGCTGGCAATCCCAGTAGGAACCCGAAGAGCGCTGAGACGAACCCTGCCATGACCAAAGCAACAGGAAACGGCACTGCGAGTCTGGTCATGAGAAGGACCATCGTGTAGGCACCTATGGCCAGAAATCCGGCATGCCCGAGCGAGACCTGTCCTGTATCACCCACAAGCACATTCATTCCAAGCCCAACAATCACAAAGACTGCCATATAGTTGAACGTAAAAATACGGTAGCCTGGTAGTATGAGAGGTAGGGAGATAAGCACTACCAGTAGGAGGGCGAGCTTTATCCAAGACCCCTTCGTAGTGAAGAGCCGGATATCCTTGTAATGGTCGCGAGTTGGTTCGGTCACGGCATCAATATGTCAATTGTTTAAGCAAAATCTGGAAGCCCCGGCTTTTGAAAGAGCCTCCGCTCTTCATTGCCAAGATCCTCAGAAGTCAGAACCTTTTCGGGGTCCTTATCATCAAACAGATAACTAACACCGAAAAGCTGGATCGTAGCTTCCATCGTCAAGCCGGCAAGAGCACCTCTGTAAGCGTGCCGGGTTGCATATGAGCCGACCCCACGCTATCCGAATCCTACACAGACGGCCACTGGCAGCTACCAGCAACCTAAAACCAAGGGCTCCACATGCCTCATCCGATACGCTTTGATCAAATTGAAGCAGTTGGGGTGATAACACTTGATAATCCACCGGTAAATGCGTTTTCACTCAGTCAACGTATCGGTGTCAGTGAAGCAATAACGGCAGGGCTACAAGACCCAGCCATCCAGGCGTTTGTGATCTGTGGATCTGGTCGCATGTTCAGCGCTGGGGCGGATATCCGCGAATTTGATACGGGTGTTGCTGCTGAGTCGCCTACTCTTTCAGACCTAATCTCACTGATTGAGGATTCACCGAAACCTGTCGTATGTGCAATGCATGGGACTGCCCTAGGGGGTAGTTGCGAACTCTCGCTAGCGTGCCATAGCCGAGTTGCTGTAGTGGGTTCAAGAATAGGCCTACCAGAGGTCACGCTCGGTATCGTACCAGGAGCTGGCGGAACACAACGGTTACCTCGCCTGATCGGCGTGCTGCCAGCCCTAGATGCGATTGTCTCCGGAAAGCCCATGACTGCAGAAAAGGCGCATGAACTTGGATTGGTAGACAATCTCGCAGATGACCTTGATGATTTGCTTGAGATTTCAGTGTCCGTAGCTCATCGCCTCAGTGTTCAGCCTGAGCCGCCAATAAAGACACGAGACCGGGATAGCCATCTCCTTAAGGCCCAAAACGGACCCGAACTATTTGACAACTTCCGCTCCCGGATCTCACGGCGGGCAAGAGGATTTGAAGCGCCGTTTGCTTGCGTTGATTGTGTTGAGGCAGCAACAACGATGCCGTTTGAGAAGGGATTAGCATTCGAGAGAGAAACATTCCTTCGATGTCGCTCATCCAATCAGTCGTTGTCACAGCGACATGCTTTCTTTGCAGAACGAGAGGTACGGAAAGTCAGAGGCTTGAGAGCAGAAACATCTCAAATAGAGCTTAAGTGTGCAGCAGTCGTCGGCTGTGGAACTATGGGCAGTGGAATTGCGATGTGTTTCGCAAATGCGGGAATACCCGTCATCGTAACTGAGTCGAAGCAGGACATGTTGGATCGTGGCATGGAGATGATCCGGAAAAACTATACCTCCACCGTTTCAAAAGGGCGCATGAGTGGGGACGAAGCGGAAGCACGGCTTGCTTTGATCAAACCGACACTGGAGTTTGAACGGGTATCAGAGGCCGATGTTGTGATTGAAGCGGCCTTTGAGGACATGGAGCTTAAGAAGAAGATCTTCAGAGATCTTGATGCCCTCTGTAAAACCAATGCAATCCTCGCAACAAATACGTCTTCGTTAGACGTAAATGCGATCGCAGCAACAACCCAACGACCTGAACAGGTTGTTGGGACTCATTTTTTCAGCCCTGCCAACATCATGCGCTTGGTTGAGATCGTGCGCGGGGACCATAGCTCACCAGAAGTACTCTCAACTATTCTCAACCTCACCAAGCGACTAGGTAAGGTGGGCGTGGTTGTTGGGGTGTGTGATTCATTTGCTGCGAACCGAATGCTGTATCCCTACAGCCGCCAAGCCCAGTTTTTGATTGAGGAAGGGGCATTCCCAGGGCAAGTGGACAAGGTGATCTATGACTTTGGTTTCCCAATGGGCCCGTTCGCCCTCAGTGATCTTGCTGGAATCGACGTTGGCTGGAGAATCCGGCAACATAGAGAACCGAACCGCCCAAAACATCTCCGTTACTCAGACATAGCGGATCAACTCTACAAGATGGGACGCTATGGCCAGAAGACCGGAAAGGGTTGGTACCAATACGAGGAGGGCAGCAGGACCCCAATACCTGATTCCGAAGGCCTTGACCTTATCATCCGCACCTCCAGAGAGTTGGGGATTGATAGAAGAGAGATTTCAGAAGAAGAAATCTTGCAGCGCTGTATGTACCCCCTCATCAACGAGGGCGCACGTATCCTGGAGGAAGGCATCGCTCAGCGTGCTAGCGATCTCGACATAGTTTGGCTCTATGGCTTTGGATTTCCGAGATACAGAGGGGGGCCGATGTTCTATGCCGACTCTATCGGCTTAAAAAATGTCTACGAAGCGATGCAAGGTTTCTATGAAATCCACGGAGATTGGCTAGAGCCCGCACCACTATTAGAGAGGTTGGCACGCGAAGACAGAACTTTTGCCGAGTGGGATACAGAATGATCTTTAAGGGCCCCCACTCAGACACGATGATTCTGGATTCTTCAGTCCCTGACTCAACTCTTAAGAAATCCAGTGACTTATGTGACAAAACCGCTCTCATCGAGTGCGAAACCACTGCTCTAGCGAGAGCTAATCTGCCTGATAATCCAACGGCTGAGGCATAAGACAAATGAGAGAGGCTGCTATCGTTTCAACCGCACGAACCCCGATAGGTAAAGCATTTCGTGGAGCGTTCAACCAAACCCACGGTGCGACACTTACTGGTCATGCAATCAAGCATGCGGTGAGCCGGGCAGGTGTAGATGCTGATGAAATTGAAGACGTCATCATTGGGTGCGGGCTACCAGAAGGTGCCACAGGCAAGAACATAGCCCGACTCTCGGCAATTCGGGCCGGACTACCCGTGAGCGCAGCAGGCACTACCGTGAACCGCTTCTGTAGCTCTGGGCTTCAAGCGATCGCGATCGCCGCTAACCGCGTTGTCCTGGATGGTGTTCCAGTCGCAGCCGCTGGAGGGGTTGAATCAATCAGCTTAGTCCAGAATAATCTGAATCAACTGCACTGGAATGAGGACTGGCTAACAGAGCACAAGCCAGATCTATGGATGAGCATGCTCGATACTGCCGAGGTGGTCGCCGAAAGATATGGGGTCAACCGCGAAAACCAGGACGAGTACGCGCTTACGAGTCAACAGCGCACGGCAACTGCTCAGGCACAGGGCTACTTTGACGAAGAGATCGTGCCATTAACAACAACCAAGCTAGTCACTGATAAGGAGACCGGTGCTACCCATGAAGAGCAGGTTACCCTAACTAAAGATGAGGGTAACCGACCGGACACAACGGCAGAAGGCTTGGCGGCCCTTCACCCCGTGATGGGTGAGGATAAAACGGTGACTGCAGGTAACGCCTCCCAGCTATCTGATGGCGCGTCAGCATGTGTTGTTGTAGAAGCACGCGAAGCTGAGCGTCGCGGGCTAGAGCCACTCGGGATCTTCCGTGGTCTTGCCGTCGCAGGATTAGAACCTGATGAGATGGGGATTGGTCCGGTCTTAGCAGTACCTCGATTATTGGAACGCACTGGTATGAAGATGGATGACATAGACCTCTGGGAATTGAATGAAGCTTTCGCTGTTCAGGTCGTGTACTGCAGAGACCACCTTGGAATCCCCTCCGAGCGTTTAAACGTTAACGGAGGTTCAATCTCAATTGGCCATCCGTTTGGAATGACGGGTGCTCGGTTGGCAGGACACGCATTGATCGAAGGACGACGCCGAGGAGTACGTCATGTAGTCGTGACGATGTGCGTCGGCGGAGGGATGGGTGTCGCAGGACTCTTTGAAGTCGTATGACAACCCAGGAATAGTAATGGATCTCCAGGGACGAGCGGCCGTGATCACAGGAGGTGGACGCGGTATCGGGAGTCATACCGCCCGAATCCTAGCCGAAAACGGTGCGACTGTAGTGGTTAGTGCGAGATCAGTGGACGAAATCGAGAGTGTCGCGAAAAGCTTACAATCCGAGGGGTATGAGGCTCATGCAATCCCCTGCGATGTAGCAAATGAAACTAGCGTTAAAACGATGGCTCGAGAGGTCTCAAGAAGGATTGGTGACGTCGACATCCTGGTGAATAACGCAGGTATTACACGCTCCAATCCAGTCAAAGTGCTCCAACTCGAGGAGTGGGAGAGGATACTTGCGATTAATGCCACTGGAACATTCCTCTGCACCAGAGCTTTTCTGGGAAACATGATCGACAAACGCTGGGGCCGCGTGATCAACGTCGCATCCATTGCGGGATTACAGGGCGGACAATACATGGCCGCCTATAGTGCTTCCAAACACGCACAGGTCGGGTTTACCAGGGCTTTAGCTGCTGAGGTAGCAGATCAGGGTGTCACTGCTAATGCGATCTGTCCCGGCTACGTAGACACAGCTATGGCTGACTATGCAGTTAACCGCATTGTAGCTAAAACAAATCTCTCATATGAGGAAGCACTACAGAGCATACTCGCGACTAATCCCCAAAAGCGTCTGATTCGCCCTGAAGAGGTAGCGCATATAGCACTGATGTTGTGTTCAGCTAATGCCGAAGGTATCAACGGGCAAGCGATCGTAATCGACGGTGGCCTAGGGGTACACTGATTACGTCGACATCCATCACATCGAACCTTACCGGCAGCGGTTTCACATTGAAAAAAGCTCCTGGTTAGGGGCGAAGGGGAAAGATCTAAGGCCAGGCTAGCGTCCAGGGTATCTTATCTGCAGTGGTGGTTCTCGCTGTCTCAGTTCTGCCGAAACCTGTTCCATATCCCTCATGGCGCGTAAAAAATTAAGCCCAGCAAGTTTGCCAAGTTCCGACTCTGAATAGCCACGACGGAGTAGTTCAGCAAATAGATACGGGAACCGTGTAAGGTCACCCAAGCCTTCTGCCATAGAGGGTCCGCCAGCATCGTAATAATCAGCGCCAATGCCTATATGGTCGATTCCGGCTATACTGCGGATGTGATCAATGTGATCTGCAACATCGGCTAGTGTTCCACGTGGCCTAGGATTTTCGCGTGTCCAACGGGCCAGCTCCTGATTGGCATCATTAAGCGGCAAGATTTCCCGATAGTGCGCCCGGACCGAATCCTGACGAGCAAGCCAATCCGGCCCGGACCGTGGGACAAATCCGGCGTAAAAATTCACCATAACTACGCCGCCGTTGTCAGAGAGCCTTGCAAGGACGTCATCGGGAACGTTGCGAGGATAGCTATTGATGGCACGCGCACTCGAATGAGAGAAAATCACCGGAGATCGGGTCACATCCAGCACATCCCTCATTGCTTCCGCTGTCACATGCGAGATATCAACGAACATCCCTAATCGATTCATTTCTCGCACAACGGCCTCACCGAATTGACTGAGGCCCCCATGAGTTGGTGTATCGGTTGCTGAGTCAACCCAGTCGATCGTTCTATTGTGACTCAATGTCATATAGCGCACACCCAGAGCATAAAACTGACGGAGCACTGCAAGGGAGTTCTGGATGGCATGACCTCCCTCCACCCCAATCAGTGAGGCGATTCTCCCATCCTCGAAGATATTCTCGATGTCCATGGCAGTACGTGCGAATTCGAGTACTTCTGGATACTCGTCTACGAGGCGGTGTATCCGGTCAATACCACGCAATGCATGACGAAGGGACGCTCCAGTATCGATTGAATCTGAGTGTGTATAGGCCGACCAAAACTGCGCTCCCACCATACCTTCACGTAGGCGAGGGAGGTCAGCAGGAAGCAATGGCTGTACATGATTCAGATCGGGTACTGAGCCACCCCTGCCCTCTATATCCAATAGTCGAGAAGGGAGGTCATTATGACCCTCAATGAGCGGTACAGAACTAAGGATAGCCCGAGCACGATCCAG
Organism: uncultured Gemmatimonadales bacterium; assembly: GCA_913045345.1. Taxonomy (GTDB): domain Bacteria; phylum Gemmatimonadota; class Gemmatimonadetes; order Longimicrobiales; family Gaopeijiaceae; genus UBA1142. The sequence continues at coordinate 14,232 of CAJWPN010000013.1, read as the reverse complement.
CAAATCAGGGCTAGGAGCACGCCACTCATCCTGACTAAACGCCGATAACGGCAGGCTCCCTATAATGAAGAAAGCAATAAGAGTTTTCTTAACAAAAGAACCGAATCCCCGAACCAATCCAATCAAGACGGCTAGCGGAACCAAAACTTCTGTCACATCGTCCAGCATGACTACAGCCGGCTCTAGCTCACCGACTGATCAGCCTAGGAATAAACTTTGTTAGTCCCTGAACTGGACCCACTTCACCACCATAGACATTGCCGTCAGCATCCACGGTGACCCCTTCACCCATCGATCCAACCCCCCCCATACCCGACGCCCGTTCCGAGACGTGTTCTGGAACGAAGTACCAGACCTCTCCGGTCCTAGCGCTACCAACTCGGAGTCCCTTTCTCCAGCCAGGGTTGTAATTGTCATCTGATTCTGAGTCGATTGCGTAGAGAACATCGTCCTGGTCGATAAAGAGCCCGCTGATTCGACTGAACTGATACCATGTATCGAGGTGGGTGCCTTCTTGATCAAAGATTTGGATACGGCGATTACCCCGGTCCGCTACGAACAGTCGTCCCTGTGAGTCCATCGCCAACGAGTGGGGAGCCCTAAACTCGCTAGGGCCGTAGCCCCAGGAGCCCCAGGTCTTAATAAGTGTCCCGTCAGGAGCAAATTTCGAGATACGACCAATGGCATTTGGTCCTGGCTCATCTAGAAACTGAGCACCATGTGATTCTGCTACAAAGATATCCCCGTTCGGAGCAACGAGGACATCATTGGGATCAGTGAAGTGTGTGGGAGGGGCACCTGTCTCGCCGGGAGTACCAAGTACGAGGAGTACTTCACCTTCGGGGCTGAACTTGATGACCGAATGTCCCTTGCCTGCTGCATCGGGGAATCTTTGCAGTTCCCTCCCATTTGCAGCGCGAGCGTCGACAACCCAAACGTTGCCTTCGCGGTCTACGTCCATTCCGTGAGGCCAGATAATAAGCCCTGCTCCGAAACTCTGAACGACATTACCATCTGGATCCAACTTGACGATAGGATCTACCTCAGAACCAGCACACGAGTTGGCCCCGCATCGATCCCCAGCCCAAATATGCCTTCCATCAATATCGATATTAATCGCGCTTACTGATCCCCAGGTTCTACCATCTGGTAGTGTCCCCCAATTCCGCACGGTCTCATAGGGGTTAGGCAGGTAGTTCACCGGCTCAACGTCAGCATGCTCAGGCGGACCTGATGCACCACGCTGTGCCCATACTACTCCCGGAGAGAACGCCGATAAGGCACACACGAGTGTGACCAGGAGGAAGAGGTTGGAACCTGAATCTTCAAGAAGTTGGCGCGTCCTAATCATCGAACACCTCAAATCACGAGATAACACAATCCCTGCACGAAAGCCCTGAGAATGTGAGCCAACCCGAACAGTCGTGCTAGCTCTCTTAGTTCGGGAGTACGAGCGACCTGCCAATGAGTTTGCTTGGGTCAGCATCTGGCCTTGGAACGAACTTATCCATCCATCCGCCGTCCCAGCTAGCGATATACAGATTGCCTTCCTCGTCTACATCAAGTTGGTGTGGACGCGACAACCCTCCTGCAAATCCACCCCTCGTTCCTCCATATGCACCTAAGTAATACTGGAGTTCACCTGCACTACTGTACTTGAGTATCCGATTCAATCGAGCTGAGATAACCCAAACCCCATCGTTTTCATCGATGAATACGCCGACTGGATCAGAAATGTCTGGCCATTCTTCAATGAAATCACCGTTCTCCGTAAAAATCTGGATGCGATTGTTAGTGCGGTCACCGACATAGACACGCCGATCACGGTCGACAGCAACTCCGTGAACAAGGTCAAACTGCCCAGGCCCACTTCCAAGTTCCCCCCACTCTAGCATGTACTCCCCATCCGCATTGTACTTTATAATGCGCGAATTCCAGTAGCCGTCACCGAGATAGAAGCTGCCATCCGGGAGGAAAGCCAAAACAGCAGGGTCCCCGTATGTGAAAGGTCCGGGATTCGGGTTTGCCCGCGCCTCCGCCCGGGTTGTCGGATGATCGGGGTCGACGAGCCTCATCACCAACTCACTTCCGTCATTCGTGAATTTGAGGATCTGCATATTGACCCCCCTACCACCACCACGCTCAACAACCCAGACATGGCGTTCTGGATCATAAGGGCTGATATATACCTGGTGTGGCTTGTTTAGGATTGAGTCCCACTGAGTCCACCGCTCCACGATGTTTCCGTTCCGATCAGCCACCACCAGGTAGTTCGTACCACCTTCTCTCTCCTGCCCTTCAGCATTCCGGTCACCCCAAACCCCAACGATGATCCGGTCCGGAGTGTCGACGGCTACACCTGATACCTGCCCCCAAGTCCACGGCCCCTCGTGATCTGGGGCTGGTTTCCACCAGTTTTCTACAGCTTCATAGTCTCCGGTCCTATCATCTCCACCCTTAGCAATAGCTGCTTGAGATCCTAAATTTTGTGCGGTTTGGGTTTCACCTGTACAGGCAGAAGTAACAGCTAATGCAGTAATCAGAAGTACTTCGCCAAGACCTTTCAGCTTCACAGTGCCTCCTTAGAAAGTGGAGCCCTGAGACCAACGCTCATTAGTCACGTAGCCCGAAGGTTACCAGCGTGTGCCCGGAGATCACTGACACATACTGCTCACCGTTCATCATATATGTGATCGGTGCCATCACGATTTGCCCACCGAGGCTTGCTTTCCACAATAATTCTCCGGTTCGTGCGTCGAGTGCGTGGAAGTAACCCTCACGGCCACCTGTGAACAACAGGTCTGAGGCCGTTGTCAGCATACCACTATCGCTGACGTCAAATTGCTCGAATCTCCATTTTGCTTCGCCCGTGTGAGGATCAAGTGCGAGCACGGCACCACGTCCTACTTCGTCTGTCCAGTTGTTGATCGGTGATGTTCGACCAATACCAATCGTCGGAGCACCCGGCACTGGCGTCAGCACGGTGAAGCCGCCCCCTAGGAACATTCGGCCTGGCTGATATTCCGCCTCTTCTTTCTCATAAATCGTCGCGTAATCTTCCCAAGCGGACACATAGAACAGTCCTGTTCTTGGGCTATACGAAGGAGGGTACCAGTTCGTACCACCCTGGTTACCGGGCCAAGTTGGTGACCCTGGTGGCTGAGGTGTTGGTATGGGTCTTCCGTTTTCATCAAGACCACTCGACCAGTTCACCTTCACGAATGGCGTGCCTGAAAGAAACTCTCCAGTCACACGATCAAGCACATAGAAGTACCCATTCCTGTTTGCCCAAAGCATCAGCTTAGATGGGACCCCATTCCAGTCCATATCAGCTAGTATGGGGACCTGAACGGAATCGTAGTCATAGCCGTCATTCGGCGTGAATTGGAAGTACCATTGCAATTCGCCCGTATCTGCATCGAGAGCAACTACGGCATCGGAGTACAAATTGTCTCCAGGACGCTGGTCAGCATTCCAGTCAGGTCCAGGATTCCCGACACCCCAGTAGGTCAGATTGAGCTCTGGATCATATGAGCCAGTGATCCATACGGGTGCACCGCCGTGCTCCCAATCATCACCACTCCACGTATCATGTCCGGGCTCACCCGGTCCAGGGATTGTGTAGAAACGCCAAGCTTCTTCACCGGTATCCGCATCGTACGCGACAACAAAACCACGAATACCGAACTCACCACCCCCAACACCGACCATCACTTTGTCCTTCACTACAAGCGGCGCCATTGTGATCGAATAGCCGAGGTTCTCATCCCCTACCTCGACATTCCAGAGTGGCTGTCCATTCGTTGCATCAATCGCGATGAGGTGGGCGTCCAATGTTCCCATGAACACCTTGTCATCAAGCACGGCCACCCCACGGTTGTTCGCGCCACAGCAGACCCTTGCATCCTCGGTTGGTGTGTGCCGATAAAGCCAGAAGACCCTCCCGGTAACTGCATCCACCGCCATAACATCATTAGGTCGCTCAGTGACATACATAATCCCGTCGACAACGATCGGGTTAGACTGCCAGGCACCAAACACCTGATTTTGGAGCATCCATTTTAGCTCGAGGTCATCCACGTTCGAGGGAGTGATCTGGCGAAGTCCACTGTAGCGCTGGCTCGAATATGTCCCGTTATATGTAAGCCAGTTCTCTGGTTCGTTTGCAGCACTCAGGATTCTGTCGTATGAGACCTGACCAATGAGTTGAGAGGGCGGCCACAGCCCAGCCAAAACCAAGAATATCAGCAGTGCTGACTGAATCATTTTCATGACAAACCTCCCAACGTAAGGAGATAGCCGATAAGGTCAGCAATCTCATCGCTTGAGAGTGTGGTCGGCTCCATTGTAGGTGTTTCGCTCACCTCATATTCGACCAAATCAGCCTTGACCAGTGAACGTAATCGTTGTTCTGCGTCAATCATTTGAACCGTATAGGTATCTTCATTGAGCCGTCTCCCCCGGATCGTCTCACCGTCTCGGGTCACTGCCCGTACCGGTCGATTGATCGGAAGCAAGGCACTACTGGGTTCGAGTAGGGTCCGTTGCAGGGCGGCCGGAGTTCGGATCACGCCTATGTCACTAAGATCAGGTGCTAAGTAGGGCCCTTCACCATTTACCCGGTGACACGTTGAGCATTCGCCCTCACCTTCGAAAAGCATCTGACCGCTCGCAGCATCACCGACTCTCACCGCAACGCCACTTGGATCGAAGCCAGCACGAATGTAGGCGACGATTCCATCAAGCTCATCCTGTCGCAAATCAATCCCAGGCATCCGACCATTGGCAATGCCGGTGGTTATGACCTCGCGAAGATCATTGTCTGACAAAGGGCGGCGGAACTGCCCCAATCGAAGGTCTACGCCATCCACGCCGCTGCCATTACGTCGATGGCACAACGCGCACTCAGCGATATACACTCTCGAGCCTGCTTCAATATCCTCGCTCGTGTACTGATGGTCTGCATAGGAACTCTGGGCCAAGCCAGGTTCAGTAGTTGATAGAAGCAGAGCGAATGAGCTAAGCCAAAAGACCGATAACGATGTGCATGAGGGCACCCGGTCTCTGATCTTTGAAATCATCACCCTCATCTAGCAACCCAGGGTGGTTTGATTAACAGATCAGGGTCTGCGTCAGGCTTAGGTACAAACTTCTGGGTACGACCGTACTGGTTGTCTCCTCCGAAAAGGTTGCCGTCGGAATCGACAGAAAACGTATGCACCTCAATGTATCCATCGGGTAATTCACGCGGGACGACCCAGGTGTAGAGCCGATTACCCTCAAAATCCATCTTAATGAAGTTCACGAGGCGACCGGGACCGAATGCTGTGAACCAGATCGCATCATCATTGACAATGATATCCAAAGTCAGACCAAACCCTCCCCAAACATCAACAAACTCCACTTCTGCTGGATTGTCCGTTGTTCGGAACACGTTCACCCGACCGCCCGACCGATCTAGAGCGAAAATCAGGCCTTCAGGCCCAATACCCAGGGCGTGGATACCATTGAACTGACCGGGCCCTTCGCCAAATCCACCAAACTCCGAGATATAGTTTCCATCTGCGTCTAAGATGATCACACGATGGTTATCAAGGCCGTCAGCAACAAGAATCCTTCCATCCGGAAGGAATGCCACATCTTGAGGGCGCCCGAAATGCGTTTCGTCATCTCCGGGAACGTTCTTCTCACCCAATGTCTTGAGCAGTTCACTTCCATCATTGGAGAACACATAAATCTGATGGAAGGTTTCGTTAACGAGCCATACCCGGCGTTCTGGATCATATGGGTTTATGCGGAGCCTGTGTGGTCCAGGCCCATCTGATCCTTCACAAAGGTGATCCCACTGGTCCCACATCTCTCTTACATTGCCATCACCATCAAGCGTGTAAAGGCAGTGCTCCCAGACCCGCAAATCAGTAGCAAACAGAACATTGATACCGATAGATCCAGCAAACCCGGAAAACTCGGCAGGAATTGGGTCAGGGAGGCGGGTTTCACCCCGCTGGGCAACGAAAATTCGGTTTGGCGACTCTGCGAAAACACCTGAGCTGCCACCGAATGCAAAACCCTCTTCTGCAAATGGCTTGTGCCAGCCACTAATGATGTTGTAGGGGCTGGGTCCAACGGGCCCCTCGATCGGTCCTGTCGATTGAGCGCCTAGAGTTGATACTTGTCCAACAAGCATCAGTAACGCTGATGCAGCTACGGTTCTGGAGATCTGAATCATCAAAATTTCCTACAAGAAGAGAGTTGGGCGAATACAGGGTCAGAACTAGTCAAACAGACGCTACTTCGGAGTAGCTACCGTGGCAAATCGCCCATAGTGACCACAAGCCCTTCCAAGCCCCAGCGCATCCAGGGGCAACTGGGCCTAGTAAAGGCATGGCCCGGCCCGATCCTACTGGGCTAACTCTCTATCTTCCGCCAGGTGAGCGTACCGGTCGTTTGTCCTTCTGCGTTTTTCAAAGACAGCTTGAGTAAACCTTCATCCGTAAACTCGAAGTATCGGATGTTGTCTACCCCGGGCCAACTCCCCCGCGTCGGAGAACCTTCGACATGGTGGATAACGATTCCGTTTGGTAAGTCAAAACTCACTTTCCCCCAATACGCAAAACCGCCTTGCACACGCTCGCTCGATTCCCGAGCACGTGCTGGCAGATCCTTGGGCATGCCAATGGCTGACATATTATCGTGCTCGTCGTAGAGGATCCTTCCGATATAACTCATATCAACAACTTCACCGTTCGGACGAAAAGATTCGTAAATAACCAACTCGTAGTGCCCTACAAATTGCGCCTTAACGGCCTCTAGATCGCCTGTCGACGCATCCTGTGCAGTCGTACAAGCGGGTACTGCGATGGCAAGAACCATCCCCATTGGCAATAACAAGTTTCTAGCTTTCATCAAAACTCCTCCACTGAAATCTTCTGCAACGTCCCTATCTTGCTTGTGATTAGTCAAGGTACTCGAGATAAATCACGTCCTAGCTTGCAGCCAATTTGAGAGACCATGACATTCGTGTGAGCTTTCATCTGGGACATCTCCCTTCATCCATGATTAACTACTGCTAGCATGAATCGACGCAATGCAATCAAAGCTGCGGCTACAGCTGCAGCCGGTCTAGCCACCGGAACACCCCCGATCCTTGGAGCCATAGTGGATCAGTCGGCCAATCATACCACCAATTTATCTGGACAACCTGTTCCGGAGATCCTCCTGCGAGGCGGTCAAATCATCAATGCAGACAGTAGTCGCTTTGCAGATATCCGCATCCTAGGAGAACGAATTACCGAGATTGGCCCTAACCTTGTTGCAGGACCTGGTACGCGAGTTGTGGATACTACTGGACACCTTGTTATGCCGGGGGGAATCGATCCGCACACACACCTGCAAGGTAGCTTTATAGACGACCTAACTAGCGGCACTTCAGCTGCTGTGGCAGGAGGTGTGACCACAGTAGGCACTTTCGCTTATTCGCAGGGAGAGGAAAACGCTATCGAAGCAATGGATCGCTGGCTTGCTGAAGTACCAAAGAAGGCGATCGGAGATGTCTTCTTCCACGCATCAAGCTGGCCACCAACACCAGAGTTCGCAGATATGTTGCCTGAACTGGCAGCTCGCGGCCAACCCAGCCATAAGATTTTTATGACCCGTTCTGACTACGGAGAACGTCGACGCGAGGTCATCCAGGTTCTAGAAGCAGCCCGAGACGCTGGAGTTGTGACACTCATGCACTGTGAGGACAGCGCAATACTGGATACAACGCTAGCCCATTTACAAGCTCAGGGGCGAACCTCTCTGGCCTACTACGCAGAAAGCCGGCCGGAGTTAGCGGAAATCATTGCAACTCAAGATGCAGTAGCTCTGTGCGCCCATACCCATGCACCCATGCATTTAGTGCACTTATCATCCTCCAAAACACTTGACGCTGCCAGAAACCCATCACTTGGACCACTACCGCTCACTATCGAGACACGCCCCTTATATCTGTACTTTACGGAAGAGTGGCTACGGGGACAGGATGGGCCACTTTACATTGGACAGCCACCCCTGAGAACTGCTAAAGACGTGGAAGTCATGTGGCAAGGTCTAGGTGATGGAAGAATCGATATCCTTGCAACTGACCACGCGCCTTGGACCCGGGCACAAAAGATGGATCCCGTGCTGAACGTGGGTCGTCTGCGACCGGGCGTAAGCGATCTGCGCTTCGTACGTCCGGTGCTCTTTTCAGAAGGCGTGCGCAAGGGACGCATTTCAGCAGAACGTTATGTTGAGGTCACGTCGACCGCAGCCGCTAAAGCTTTCGGCCTGTACCCGGAACGGGGTGTGGTCCGTGAAGGATCATTAGCCGACATCATGATCCTCGATCCGGATTTGACGCATACCGTGGATGCAGCTGACGATCCATCGAACTCAGACTACACACCGTTCCAAGGGTGGGCGCTGACAGGCTGGCCTGTTATGACAATCCGTCGCGGGGAAATTGTATATGAGAATGGACAAGTGAAGGGAGAAGTAGGTAGTGGCCGTCCTGCAATCCGACAACAGTGGACAAGTTGACTACTCCCTTACGCCCGCACTCTTTCACTCTTAATGATCCGCGAACAGAGGACTTTCAAGGAACAATGTTTTGATATCGGCTATCGCTTTTATGTTGGTTGCCTCACCTGTCCAACAGCTCCCCGAGCCATTTGAAACCCCTTGGAATAGAGCTATTCCAAGAATTGTAGAACCGCCAACTGGGGCGAAGCTCTCAGTTCCGGAAGGGTTCGAAGTGAACATATTTGCTGAAGGACTCTTAAACCCTCGCCGAATGGCGCTCGCTCCAAATGGAGACGTTTTCGTGACAGAAAGTCTCTACGGAGAGATAGTGCTACTTCGAGATGGGGACGGAGATGGTATCGCAGAGTACCGCGAAACTTTCGCTACCGAGCTAGACCGTCCTTTCGGTCTGGTATTCAGCGGAGACTTCTTATACGTAGCGAACAATAACGCCGTGGTGCGCTTCCCCTATGCCCGGGGTCAAGTAAGGGCACAAGGAGCCCCAGAACACATTGTAGACCTACCCGTCAGTAGCGACGCACTTGATCATGATACTGCGGAACGCCTAGGAATTGACATTAGCCGAACACGTGGCTTCAACCACTGGACACGCAACCTGATTTTCGGACCCGATGGGAGTAAGATGTATATCGCTGTAGGATCTGCAACAAACGTCATGCCCGGCAGTGATGTTCGGAGGGCGGCGATTAACGAATACAATACAGATGGGTCCGGGCATCGAGTATTCGCAGGAGGACTCCGAAACCCCGTACCCTTAGAGTTCTATCCAGAGTCAAGCACTCTATGGACGGCTGTACATGAGCGCGATCACCTGGGAGACGAACTCGCTCCTGATTACGTAACATCAGTGGTAGATGGTGGGTTTTATGGATGGCCCTACGCCTATATTGGGCCCAACCCAGAGCCTGTTCTAAATGGAGCACGCCCCGATCTGGTCGAACAAACAATTATTCCAGATGTCCTCTTGCCGGCACATGCCGCCCCGATGGGATTGGCTTTTTACACAGGCACCAGGTTCCCGGAAACATACCAGAACAACGCTTTCGTTGCCCTGCGTGGTTCCATCAATCGGGTGGATCTCGTTGGATATTCACTAGTCCATATCCCTTTCGAAAATGGCAAGCCATCAGGACCCCCAGAAGATTTCTTGACTGGATTCATCGTCAGAAATGACCAGGAAAAAGAGGTCTGGGGTCGGCCTGTCGATGTCATCCAGATTGAAGATGGTTCGTTATTAGTCTCCGATGACGCTGGAAACCGCATCTTTCGAATATGGTACAGATGACGCTCAGCAATCCGGTCAGTTCGACTTGTTAATCACAAATTTCTGAGAGCGAAAGCCGGCCTGAACACTGTCCCCGCGCGCTGGATCTACGATCCATGGGCCCGCTGCTTCAGCCACAAACAGGTTGCCATCCAAATCAACCGCAAGATTGTGTGGCCTTCCAAATAGCCCCGGACCTGTCCCTGGGCCACCAAATTCGTCGACCTTCTCCAAATCAGACCTTCTTAGCACGACGATCACATGTGAACCACCATCAGCGACATACAGATATGTCTGAGTATCATCGGATGAGAGGCCTACTGAGAATGCTGCTTCAGGGCCGCACTCCGGAACCTCAGGTTGAACCTCCGGTGCGCACCGCTGGCGAAGAATCTTCTCGCTGACGAACGTGCCGTCTTGCCGGAACACCTGGATGCGGTTGTTAGCTCGGTCTGCTACATAGATCAAGCCATCTCTGGAGCCAGAGATACCGTGCGGAGTTCGGAATTGACGTGACGGTTCCCCCGCAGTTGGGTCCGGCCGGTACGCGTCGTCGGGTCCTTCTCCGTATGCTCCCCAGTGACGCAGGTATTCCCCAGTCTCACCGTCGAAGACAATTACACGACGGTTCGCATATCCATCCGCCACAAAGACCTCGTTGTCATCTGGATCAACCCATATTTCAGCTGGTCGCCCCATAAGCTCGGTATCATTACTTCCACCGGTTTCATCAAACCGACCAATCGTCATAAGGTGCTGTCCGTCTCTCGAGAACTTAAGCGTAAGGTTGCTCTCGCGGGCATTAGTCCACACGAAATCGTTGTGGTCAACAAATAGCCCATGGACGACACTCCAATTCCCCTCTGGTCCACGCGCACTCCAACTCTGAATCAGGGTCCCGTTCCTATCCCACTCAGCAATCTCGCTACGGCTGGACGTCCAAACATGCCCCCGCGAGTCAGTCGCGATTCCGATTACTTGTCCCCACTCAAAGTCTGGGGGGAGCATCGGCCAACTTACATCAGTCTCGAAAGAAGGCAGGGCAACTTCTATTTCATTGGCATCAGGAGCCGCACAGCCCCCTATCATGAGAAGTAATGTCGTCGTCATGATTGTGACATACTTCATGGGAGCGGTCATCTGCTTCTCCTCTCGAAACAGGATGTTGATTCAGAAGGCAACACTATCGTACAGGCTATTTCTGAGTGATCCATCGTGACTTCGGTTTGGTATAGCGGCAAGAGTGGAGCGTTCAGATCTTTTGAGTCGCCTGGTTTAGCGGCTGACGCGCGCAAGCTCTAATAAGATCGTTCGCACCTCATTTGCCTTTCCAGCTTCGTCCAGTAGAGCCCACAGTCGGTTGATCGTCCGTTGGTCTACATAGCCAGCTACCGAAGTTTGCCATCCCTGATCCGATCGAAATCGGTCAACGGCATCCATTGCATCAGGACTATAGACCTCTGTACCTGGACCTTCGAGCGGGAGCACAAGCGTATCGGGGCCGAAGTAACCTAGTGCATGCAACATCACTTTAAGCTGAAGGACATCACGGCCTGCAAACTGTCGTAGCGTCCGAAAGCCAAGAGTCTCAGACACTGAGTCATAAATACGCCGGACTTCACGAACAGGCTCGGAATGTTCACAGACGTTGATGTCGACGGTTACACCATCCGGTCGCCGTGACCTGCCTGGACGGGGATCAGCTACAAGGACAGCTGCAGATTGCGTATCCCCATGACGTCCATCTCCGCCGATAAGCTGGCCAGCGTACAGTGCTTCGATCATCCGGTCTGCAAGATGCCGAACAGACCCTTCACTGGCACGGAAGGCTTCCGCAACCCGATCAACTACTCCTGTGCTAACAAGAGAGTTTCCTTGGATCGCAAAGGTTGACCCAGTGCGCTCCGCTACCCAGTCACCCTGAGCCTCAGCGCCATATTGACCAGACCCAGTCCACTGTGCTGTTCTCCCCAACATATCGATCACCCCAACCTGTCGACGCTCCCGCCCATCATCGGCAGCAACAACTCGGTCCATAGCCTCCTGCGGCGAAAGCCCTTCGTCCAGAAAATCAAGTAAATCATTGCCATACTCGAGCCGAGTACCACCCTGAGTAGCAACGGCACCAATCCCGGGCCGTACCCATGGGACAGCATTACCAACACATGGTCGCCTCGTAGTCACCGCCACGCCAGATTCACCGGTGCGAGGGTCGATCGCGACAATCGAAAAAGTGTGGAACTCGAGCGCGGGACCCCAAGCAACTGGCTCTTGACTCGAAATCTCAACTGGAAGGACTAAAGCACTCACCACCAGAAGCAAAAAAGGCGTTGGGTAAGGAATCATCCGACTGTGAGACTTTAACAACGATGTGCGCTTCATGGTCATGGCAGAACTTCCTCCAAAAGCTGAGCTGCGGCCCTCGCTCCCTCGGTAAGCGCACGGGTCGCCGACATGTACCCGCTCAATTCTGAGTGACCAAACTGAACACGACCAAAGCCCCGTTTCACAATATCCTTGGGCGCTTCATTCCCTTCCGTTCCGAAGTGAAATCCCGGTTGTGGCGAGATGTAAGCGTGACCCCAGCGGTTCAGCACGATTCCAGCAATGTCAGACTCCGCATCGAATCCCGAAGAAGCAAACATACTCGTCATCTGCTCTGTGATTGCATCTTCATACTCTCCATACGACTTGCTCAGTAACTCAGCTCGGCCTAAGGCCCCCTGTTCCTCGATAGAATACCCGGGATAGTTGAATGGGACATAGAAGGTCATGACAATTGGCTTGTCCGGATCAAACGGCTGAGTGGAGTCACCTGTGATCATCGGTCTACGAATCGAGAAAAAGTCGCCGAAGCCGTCGAACCAGCGACCGGACGAAATCCCAAGTCGATCCAAGAAACGCCAATTCCGGAGCGCGACGTTCACGACAAGGACTGGAGCATGATAAAAGTGCTCATACGCCTCCGTGATCGCGGCGGGCATATCGCTCACGATATTCCGAGCGACCCATCCACCGATCGACATGACAACTGCCTTTGCTCGGACGCGGCTGATGTTACCATCCCTGTAATAGGTCACGTTGACGTGCTCGGCGCTCTCCACGGGGCCTTCATGACTGACATCGATCGCCGTGGCGTTCAGACGGATTCTGAGCGATTGCCCTGACCGGTCCAGAGCCGAAAAATCGATAGGATTGGTCAGGATATTCTCGAATGTCGCACTACCTTCAATGCTCTCCGGAAGGAGGTATTTCACTATATGGCGAATAATCCCAGTGTTTCCCCCCGGAAAACTATAGACCCCCACATCATGGTCGTCCTGACTGCTGTCATATCGGTAGGGGGCCTGGGTCCCTGGGAGCTCCAGATCTTTTGCTGAATACGCTGAATAGACGTCCGCTCCCACCCCCCCCATAGAAATAGCAATCACAGGATCAAAATACTCCGTAACTCTTGGGCTGTATCCCATCACGTCTTCAAGAAGCTCCTTATAGGACATGCTGTCGAGCCAGCGGTCGAGATCCGCTCCCTCGTAGAACTGCTCCTCGTCGCGGAAGACCCGGTTCAGCTCCTCCTTGAAGTCATCAGGCCAAGGCATCCTAGCTAGGTTGTCTTGTCTGGGATTGATTATCCAGCGGGCCTCAGCACCTTCTCCTACGAAGTAGCCTGTGTCGTACCTTTCCTCCTCCCAGTACATCCCGTAGTAGTTTTCGAGAGGGGCCCTCACCGTTGTCTGCGCCCGGTCCTGATTTACGAACTCGTATTCGAAGGGTAGACCGGTGTCCCTGTAGATGTCTGCGATCAGGCCGCTGCTCCCCACTGGAGGGGGACCAAAATCATTCGAGCCCTGCGGTCCATAGAGTCGGTAGCCGTCTACATCGAACTCGTTCTGCTTGGCTTCGCCGCCGAAAACAGCGTGATTGTCCAACATCAGGCAGCGGCCGCTGCCCTCGTTATGCTTGTGAAACTGATACGCGGCTCCCATCCCAGAAAACCCACCACCGATGATGATCAGGTCGTATTCTTCCCCTGTGTCCTCAATGCTCTCTATGAGATCCGGTGGGATACCATCACGGATCAGGTGAGCAGCATCTCGAACTGACGCCACATTGCCATTGGAGGTCGCATAGTCGCCTACCCCACCATAACCGTCCCACGGGTCCATCGTCCCGGGAGCGGTACGAGGCCTGGTGCACGAACCGAGCAGGGCCGCTCCAAAACCCACCAGCGTCCCGCCTACGAAGTCTCGTCTCGTAATGTCTGGAAGGGGCATCAGTTTCGGCCCGAGTCAGAAGTCCGTCCAACCTATTCGCTACTTAGTGTGCTTAGATGAGTTCCCACATCTATAGTGGGCCTGGGTAGATTTGAACTACCGACCTCACGCTTATCAGGCGTGCGCTCT
>CAJWPN010000012.1:0-47204 GCA_913045345.1 uncultured Gemmatimonadales bacterium | reverse complement strand
TGGCACCTGGACGATCGGGGAACCTGATTTGGTGCTTCGCTCGAAAGATGTGACGATTCCGGCTATTGGCCCTGATTGGTGGGGTGATATCGGTCTCGTACCAACCGGCTTGACTGAAGACCGGTATGTGAAGGCGGTGCAGGTACGGGAGGTCAATGATATTCCTGCAGAGGCCACGAGTAGCACAGTAGGTGGACGTTATATGTGGCATCACATGACCTATACCAGTGGGGTCTTAAGTGAGGATGGAATGGAACTGGTCGGGAGAAGTACGAGTTGGCCCATTCATGAAGTAGGTCGTAACGCAGATATCTTTCCGGAGAAAGCGGGCAGGATTTTGCAAGCGAATTCAGCTTTGAGTTTAGGTGCAGCCCATCTGCATTCGAATGGCCGAGAATCCAAGGGGCATCTTGAATTCGGGTTCAAGTTTTTTCCGGAAGGCTACACACCAGAATACACAAGGCGCGGTGCTCGTCTCGGCAATGGGATTGACATAGACGTAAAGCCGAATCAAGCCAATCAGGAATTCCATTCCTACGCAGTGCTAGACGAGCACACCAAGATTATCGCCTTCGAGCCACACCTTCACGCACCGGGTGTACGTATGTGTATCGAGGCCATATGGGGCCACAACCAACTGACGCTTAACTGTGTTGGGTATGACCACAACTGGGTGAAGCAGTATGTCTATGAAGACGATGCTGCACCGTTACTACCTAAGGGCACCATTTTGCACGTTATCGGCTTTGTGGACACGACAACCGATAACCAGAACATCGCTGATGCAAGAAACTGGGCGGGAGGTGGTCGGCGCTCAGTATCGAATATGTTCATCGACTTGGGATACTCAGTTGAACTCACTGAAGAGCAATTCCAACTAGAAATGGCCGAGAGGCGTGCGAAGATGAAGAGCAGGAACGAATACGATGTTGGGTGTCCACTATGTTGGGCTCCTGTCGTTCCGGTAACAGAGGAGGATGCGAGCCGGCCAAGAGGTAATCGCTAATGCATAGCAGGACACTTCCTTTGCGACCCAGTCATCTACTATTGCCGGTTCTCGCGATGTTTTCTTTTTCGCAGATGATTGAGGGACAAACCCGTTTTATGTACTTGAATGGCCAAAGTATCTCCCCGGCGTACGAGGGTTGGTGGCCTAACGAGGATGGCTCGTTCTCGCTGTTCCTGGGGTATATGAACTCTAATTGGGAACAGCATTTTGACATTCCAATTGGCCCAGATAACTACTTCGCATTCACGGATCCCCAAGGGCTCGACGACTTAGAGCAAGACGCTTACCAGGCCTCAGTCGCTGATCAAGGACAGCCAACACATTTTTACCCTAGGAGAAACCCTTTCCTTTTCACTATTACTGTTCCTGGGGATTTCGGTTCTAAGGAACTGGTTTGGACTCTGAAAACGAATGGTGAGACCCATCGAGCGTTTGCCTCACTAGCACCTGACTACCGAATCGACCCTCAGGTAATTTCTACCGAGGTCGGAGGGAATTTCGGAAGCCTCAGTGATGCTCTTCGCACCAATATACCGCCGGAACTCAAAGTTGAAGGTGGCGAGACTCGAAGGATAGCTGTCGGAAAGCCCTTAACCTTGATCGCATTTGCTAGCGATCCGGATAACCTTCCGGCCAGGAGGACTCGGGGCGGATCACCATCAACTCTTGATCAGCTATATCGGCCACCTTCGTCGATTGTCGCAATCAGTGGTCCAGGGTTGCGGCTGTCCTGGATTGTTTATCGCGGTCCTGTCCGGAACGTGGGATTCGAACCTGAGCAGATGAAGACTTGGACGGATACCCGAGTATATGCGAATTCCCCGTGGTCTCCACCATGGATAATTCCAGAAGCTCCAGAAGATGGAAGATGGGTCACTGAAGTGACCTTCCAGGAACCGGGAGATTATATCCTTCGCGCAATAGCAAGTGATGGATCTCTTTTTACAAATATGAATGTCACGGTCACCGTGACCCCGATTACTGACTTGGACTAAGGGATGTGATATGGACTTAGAAAGAAAAAAAACGTCTTGGATCGGACTTCTTCTGGTGGCTGTATCGTTAGGCGTTTTTGGATGGGTATTACTATCGAGCCCACGTGAATCGATGGCTGCTCAAGAGAGTAATTTTATGGGTGGTAATCCCAGTGTAGAGGGCAGCGATGAAGTGAGAACCTTACGCCTACGTTTTCCAGCGGGCAGTCGTTCGAACTGGCATAGTCATACTGAAGGCCAACTCTTGATGGTAGAAGAGGGTCTGGGACGTACTCAGGTGCGAGGACAATCCCTGATGGAGATGAGGCCAGGCCAACCTTGGTGGACTGGACCAGAGATAGAGCATTGGCATGGGGCCGACCCAGATCAGGACGTTCTTCAACTGACGATCTATAGTGGCTCAGTTAGCTGGATGGAGCCGGTCACTGACGAAGTTTATAAGGCTCCTCCGGGAAACTAGTATCAGCGAATTAACTTAGATTCCGAGCTTCGAAGACTTTCTTCAAGGCCTCGTCAGTTAAAGCAGGCACGAATTTGTCGCGATCGGCCCATATTTGCTTTTGGGTTATGTCGATTCCAGCTGAGTCCGTATAAGCAGCGGCTAGAGCGATAGCCTGCTCCACAGGTATTGGAACACGGGATGCATGCGCTACGAGATCATCATACCCGGCATTTTCTGATACAATCCAAAGAGCAAGCTCCTCGATCACCGATCCGATCATCGGATGGAGACTCATGCCCTGAAACTGCCACATAACGTTTCGTAGCGAGGGTTGTTCATCAGCCTGGTGAATATCGAATCCGTCTTCAGCGACAGGGACGGGGCGATTCCGGTTCACAGTTCGGGCTAGAAGTGCCCAGGGTTGCGGGCCGTCTTCCTCTAGGGTGATGACTCCGTCCCGGCGCGCAATCATATCGCTACTGCTTCCCAATGCCTTGAAATAAGTACCAACCGGTAGTGTGATTACCATCGGGTCAGATCGCATTCTCTGTATCGTCAAGTTCACAGCTTCCGCTCCCTGACCTGAAGCCGTGACCTCAACATGTCCTTCACTGATTGCCTCGAAGAGGCTGTAGCTTGGGATGGCTGACTGTGCGGAAACTCCAGTCGTCCTATCGCTCACAGCTTTCTGAAAGATGAACAGGTGCTGACTGGGTAAGAACTCATGGAGTTCAATTAACTCAAAACCTGCTGGGGTCCATTCACTGAGCACTTGATGAACTGACATCCTGTGATCGGCTTTAATATGGTCACCGGTGCCATCTTCGACCCGATACTCGACCAGTGCCACTTTACCACTGTCCTTTAGGGCTTGCCGCATCTTCGCAAGCATTAGATCAGGGTTCGCGAACTCATGGTAAACATCGACGAGCAGTATCCAGTCGATCTGATTGTCAGGGAGCTTTGGGTCATCAAATTCTCCCAAGACCGGCACGATGCCTGTGAGGCCTTCATCTTCAACCCGACCTTCTAAAATTTCGAGCATCTCGGGCTGAATATCGACTGCGAAAACCTGGCCTGTCGGAGCTACAAGCCTAGCCATCCTTCGTGTATGGAATCCTGATCCGGCCCCGATATCTGCTACGATATCACCGTTCTTTAGCCCCATGGCTGCCAACATCTCATCGGGCCTCTCCTCGCTGATACGACTAGGGCGTTCAAGCCAATCCGCTCCGAGATAACTCATGAACTCCGCTGGTATACGCTGGGGTGGCTCCTCTTGTGCTGATGTCAACTTCGGTATGCATGTGATTACAAGAACGAAGCAGAGTAAGCTGCTTAAGCTGACCATTTGCCTGTGTGGCGCACTCTCTGTCACTGAAACCGAGAGTGCTTTGTTAATTCTTGGCATAACCAACTCCAATGATGCTTTTATCGTAGGGGATAAATTTCCTGCTCCAGGGATTCATCGTCGGCTTGCTGGCCTCTCTCCGAGTGCTCGACGGATCACCTCATACTGTATTGAGACGATGTGACCAAGCGATTGAACCCAATAGGCGCCATTGTGGCCACCCGGCATCTGCATAAAATCAAAAGGGATGTCATGCTCGAAAAGAACTTGAGCAAACTCCCTCGCTACGTTGATCAGGTTATCCTCAGTACCTGAGTCCAGATAAACGTGTGGGAGCTCATCCTGAGGAATATCTAGTATCAGTTCGAATGGATCATATGCGTCAGCACTCTCGGGGGTTAGGAATGCCCGACCTGTAGGAGAGCGTTCAGCTTGGCTACTGAATCCGTCAATGCCTATGCTAGGGTTTGGTCGCATCCGGCTAGCTTCCCGCCGAACGCGGCTGGCTTCTCTTGCTGCCTGCTGCTCAGGTGTCAGTTGCTGGACAGGCCTACCAGCCCTCTGCTGAATTTCACCTCTCATCCGACGAGCAGCAGTCCGGGCATAAGACAGGGCACCGCTGGTACTTCCGATCGAAACGAATAGTTCGGGATGGCGAAGTCCGAGCGTAAGACCACCGTAGCCGCCCATTGATAGCCCGTTTATCGCTCGGCCTTCACGGCGAGCGATGGTCCGGAAATTCGTATCTACATGGCCAACCACATCAACGATAATGTGATCCTCCCAATTATTGCGTTGACCTTCTCCACTCTCATCCCAGTTGACGTACCAGGAGTTACCAACATCCGGCATTACGATAATCAGATCATCAACGAGCCCCGCATAGAATGCTGCACCCATTCTGCTCCATGCTGTGTAATTACTTGTCAGTCCATGAAGGAGGTAGAGGACCGGATAGCGCTCCTGTGAACTATCATAGCCTGCTGGAAGAACGATATTGTACTTCATCGTCCGTTCGACTGCTGGGCTATGGAACTCAATAGTCTGCACCTCTTCTTGAGCTCCGACGCTTGTGCCGAGTACAAAGAGAAGTATTACTAGAAGTGTAGAGCGTAAGATCACGGGATTAGGCACGGTTCCCCCTTAAACCAAGACGTGCGTATAGCTTAACTGTGTCCAGGATGCACGTAGACCTGCCCATGAGTCAACATAGAGTAAGGTTGTATGACACTCTATCGTTACGTCACTGGATTTGTGCAGGCCACGTGCGTCAGAGTTATTGGTCGACCACTTTCCTTGATACTTTCTGAGCACTGACTTTTCCGAGGACTTAATCTTGAGCACACCACACGAAAGCGCCCAATCATTGATGAGGTTGTATGACCTTCGCCGCGAAGAAAAAATGCGTGAGGCTAGAACCTGGGTTATCCGTTCATTCCATCCGCAGTCTGTCGAAGATTTTCTGGAGATCATGAAAACTGAAGAGTCCACCTACGTACGTATGGTCACGAGCTATTGGGATATGGCCGCCTCGTTTGTGGTCCATGGTGCGATTGATCCCGATATGTTCCAAGCAGTCAGCGGTGAAATGCTGGCTGTCTATTGCAAGGTGGAACACATGATCGATGAACTCCGAGAGGTGCAAAACCCATCATTATACACGAACATCGAGCAAGTTGTAGCCGATTGGCCTGGTGCGGAGGAAATAATGGGTCGCTTTCGTGAGTACTTCAAAAGCATGGCGGAGCAGGGGGCATAGATCCAATAAGGATCGTACCTTAAGGACTGTGTCTTGCTCAGGGGTTAAGATTCGTTTTGACGTTTCCTCAGGACGAATCGACTAAGGCGGTCCATAGCTGTTTCTAGATCATGCTTCAAAACGCATGGATAGACGAGTCTGAATAAGCCTTTCTTAGAGTGTCCAAAGCCTTCACCGGGGGTGAGTAGAACCCCAGCACTACGATATAGATCAAGCCAGAGATTGTGCTCAGCGGTCGAGGTATTTTCCACTAGGAGCTCAGAGAGGTCTAGCCAGGTAAAGAGACTGCCCCGGGCTGGGACATAGGGAATCTGTAACTCTTTAAGGTGCTGGATAACGACAGCATAGGATTCTGTGAGCCGTTCACAATTGTTGGCTAGGTAGGAACTCATGAACTCAGTGTCACTCATGAGCAATTGAAGTACCCACTGCGTGTAATTCGACACGGTATGCGAAAGGTTCACGTTGCCGTAGGCCTTAATGAACGCTTCGTTCTGTGAGTAGACGAGGCCTATACGGAGTCCCGAGATGCCAAGGTCCTTCGAGAAAGCGTACCATAAGTGCAACAAGTCACTCTGCTTGGCTTGCATAATATTCGCAAACGAGCAAAACACCGTGTCCTCGGTATAGTCCTCACGAATGACTGAATGTTTAGTATTGATGAGTGATAGCCCATAGATCTCATTCACAACCATGTGAATCCCATGGTCTATACACCAATTCGTATACTTGAGGAGTTGTTGATGAGAGTAGATTCCACCTGTCGGGTTATCAGGGTTCGTGAGGATTAGCATCCGAAAGCGTTTGCCTGCCCGCTTGATCTCAGTTTGTGCATGCTCTAGGTCAGCTATACTCAGGGAGGGGCCGCCTCTTATCTCAGAAAGTTCGTGGTGGGTGATGAGGTCGTATCGCTCCATTCCAGACATATTCCCGATGTCTTGCTTATATACCGGATAGCATGGGGCTGGAATGACCGCTACGTCGCCTGAATCAGCCAAGATGAAGGATGTCATCTCGATAACACTGGTCGCTCCGGCAGAGACTCCAAGTTGGTCAGGGGCGAGAGGACAGGCTGTTAGGTGCTTTTCCAGAAAAGAGGCTGCAGCTGTTCTGAAGTCGGGTGCACCGAGCATTGACGTGTACCCAGGGACCCAATCAGGAATCTGAGTTTCTGCAGTTATTCTGCTTATCTTTTGTCGTAAATCAGGCCAGCTGAGTGTATTCTCGGCAACATTTAACGGTATCACACCTTGGGGGTTGTCTTGAGGATGATAGAGATTTCCGAGCGCCTCAGAATGAGCTTCGTAATCAACCCGGAGTGGTGTAATAAACGCTAGCTCACCGCGATCGGAGAGCAAATGTGTGCCTATGAGCTTGTATCCTCTGCTATCGACGAGCTCTCAAAATCTCTGGTTATTAACCCCCAAAGGGTACGCTGAATTCGAAAGACCAATCAAATCCTGGTACGTCACTTGAACCAGCTCTGAGTCCCACCCAAGGATTCTGTACTGCCTTAATAACCAGCGGGACGATCGTTGCACCTAGGATTCCACCGAAGATGGTCCCTCGTTGTTTGTCGCTTGCTAGCTGCTTCGCATCGAAATCGGAGGTCGGATTTCTGCAAAGCAAGTCCCCATGGATATCTTGGCAGCCCTCGATCCTGCCTAGTCCGATTTTTGGTCCCAAGATGCGACCCGCTATAGCCATGCCGACCCCACCCAAAACTGCTCCTCCAGCATAGAGCAATAAATTTCCTCCTGCGGGACTGTATTGCTCGACATAGGCGATATTTGGATCAATGACGAGCCGCTCGGTTGGAGCTGGATCACAGACTGGACGCGCACCGAAACCTCGACCGGTGGTGCAATTTTGAGGGCCTTTCCCAACAATCTCGAGTACGCCATCGACATTGGATAGAACGCGTCCTTCAAAGTTTTGCCGACCTCCAGGAAAACTGACTCGTATGCTATCGCCAGCCAAAAGCTGATCAGTCGTTTGTGCGAATGCAGATGTGCTCGGCATGAGCAGAGAGGACAGCAGAAGCGCACAGGTTGTGTTCCCGAACACTCTTCTTAACCGCATAGTACCAGAAGTGATTTGGCTCTTAAGCTCAATCTTCATGGCAAGAAACATCTCCATCCTCGAGTATTGCACACAAAACTCCTCGTTAACACGAGGTCATCCGTAGTACCTCTAGAGTACCTCAATGTTACATACATAAACATAAAAAACTATCTGTCTCTATAGCAATTAAAATCATCGTTATTGGATAACTTGATTACGGTTTCAGTTGAGCTCGCTCTAATTACCGTTTCCACTTCGAGAACTTCCACCGATTGGGTCACCGGCCGGCATCTGGAGTTGAGGGCCTGGAATTGTATTCTCAATACGGGACTGCCAACGGCGGATATCAGCCGCGACGAGCTTCCGATGTGGACTTGGGGCGCCCTCAGTTTCAATTCCTGATGCTAGTTGATCGAGACGATCTGAAAGTATCGCTCTTACCTCAGCAGGATTACCCGCCATGCTTGCCTGCTGCATCATTTGATCGACTACAGATCGTTGTGCAGTGTGAAGCACTTGTTGACGATAAGTGTCCCCAGTTTCGGACGTTCCCCAGGTGGCTTCAATAAGACCATCCGCCACTTCTTGGAGGTTTGGGTAGTCTCCCATGCTACCGAAGACCACAAGGCGGGCCATCCGATCTGGGTTAAGAATTTCTCCAACTGTGAACGTAGCCGCTGCTGATGCAACTGCTAAGGGATCAAAAATCTGCTGGGTGTAACCTGGAAACTCCTCGCCCTCGCTGTACCGATAGGCTGGAGGAGGGATCATTTCTACGATCTCTGGGGAGAGCGCGAGGAAATCCACAGCCAGGGTAGACAAGACAGTTTCAAGGACATCGCGCTGCTCCTCAGCATCTACGATTGTAAATGGAATCTGTCCATCTCCTTTCAATGCGTATCGAAAATCTGCTCCCCCGAGGCTCTGGATAGCTGAGCGCAACTGGAATCGGTGATGCATGTATAGGGGCAGGAGCACGAACTCCAGAGTCGACATGGGTTCACCAGTTCGGATTGCATCGATTCCAAAGCGCTCAAGCCCAATCTCTCGTATGCGTATCTCGAGCTTCAGGTGGTCTACGAGGTTCGAGCCGTTATCCCACACGCTGGCATACTGATGACTAGCCCCGATGAAATTGTTGTTTGTATGACCCATATAGATGAGTCCATCAACAACACCCTGCTCTGCAATTCTTTCTAAGGCTTGAGTTTCATTGGTACCGTTGGGGAATTCACGGTAAAGCCAATTAACTGAGAGCTTGTCGTATTCACCGATTCTCTGCACGTAGGCATTCGATAGGTCTATATCCCCGTTTTCATCGATTTCCACGAACGGTGCAGGATAATCCATGACGCTTTCCCGACCGTAAGAACTAGCCATGTAGTTATGTGGAAATCCAAGTGTGTGCCCAACCTCGTGGGCTGAGAGTTGACGAACACGGGCGAGCGCCATTTCAACTGCTTCAGAGCCCGGTGCTACTTGTGCTAAGTATTCAAAATCGGGGGCATCTGCGAACTCTCCAAAACTTCCATCTTGAGGTAAGGATATACCTCCGGGGAAAGGTGGTACCATCCCTTGGCCATGAAGGTAGTCTTGGCGAAGGCGCAGGCTTCCGAGGTTTACAACACCTCGAACGATCTCACCCGTACGTGGATCGATCACTGTGTTGCCGTAGGAATATCCTCGTGTTCTCCGGTGGGTCCAGTGGATGAGGTTGTAGCGGATATCTTGAGGATCAACGTCATCGGGTAGCACCGTTACGCGGAAGGCATTGATGAAGCCAGCTTCCTCGAATGCATCATTCCACCAACTCGCTCCCTCAATTAAAGCAGAACGTACGGGCTCTGGCGTGCCAGGATCGACATAGTAGATGATTGGCTCAATAGCTTCAGAGCGATCTGCGTCCGGATCGGCTTTCTGAAGCCGGTGTCTAGCAGCAAGACGAACTCGGGTGTCCGCATCGATCGGCGTGGCATAGTCGTAAACGGTAGGTCCGTTCACTCCTACCCGTGCATCTGCGGTACGGGTGCGGTAACCATTATCCGGGAGTTGGATGAACGAATGGTGTTGACGTAGAGTGACCGCTCCACCTGTTGCTGCGACTCCACTCACGAGTTGCCCAGGGTTACTGCTTGTGAAAGTCAGAATCGACTCAACTTCCGTGTTTTCGGGAAAGGAGCGGGTAGCAGGCAGATGGATAGCACTTCGAGAGGCGTCGAGCGTGAAATCGCCTTCACCTCGAGCTGCTATCTGATCAATCACACCTCGAGCATCACGGAGAAAGAATTGGGTTGCATCCACGAGTACACGCTCACCGGTTTCAGCCACTACCTCAAAACCCCAATGGACTGAAGGTGCAAATGCATCACGAACGGCTTGGGCTTCACTAGGGTTCTCGCTTTGCGCTATGAACCCGTAGTTCGGTTCCATGAGAAGGATACGAGGTCCGATTCGTTTGGCTGCGAGGACGTGGGTTCCTCGTAGTTGCCCTCGATCGATACCGACGGGGTTACTTCCTAGACCAGAACCCATAGAGATCTGGTAAAGAAATTCCGTGTCGAGTTCAGAGATCTCCCAGAACAGCGACCCATTTGCGTTATCCCAATACAGATTAAAAAAGCCCTCCATTTGAGTCATCGCTTCAGTGTGTTGTTCAATACTGGGTAGGGATGGTGCCTGTGATTCTGCCGGCGTGGCGAGTCCAAAAAGCGCGATGAAGGCTAGTGTCTCTAGCACGCTTAACTGGGTCAGCCTGGATAGTGAGTGAATGCGTAGTGAAATGGACATGGCGAGAGCCTCGTTTGGGTGTGCTCAACCTTGAGTAGAGCAGTGGTGCAGTTAGTTGGTTTCGGGTCTTCTGCTAATTCTTTCAGTTTGGTTGGATGGGATCATTCGATGAAGGTTCACTGATCTCCGGAGCGTACACTTCTCGTAAACGGTTGTGATACTCTCCCAGCAGGGATTGTAGCTCAGTGTGTTCCTCAGCGACCTTCTGTCTCAGCACAGGGTTCGTCAAATAGTCGTAAAGGATTGCGGTCATGATTTGCGCGTCTAGGCGGAATCCAGCGTGGCCGATGTCTCCCAGGCCATCCGCCTCCATCCCCTTTGTGTGATATGTATCGCGGGAGCTAAAAACGCCAACACCAACACCTGGGATATCACGTGTTACCCAGCCGGTCTCCTCATATCCAGCCGGCCGCTGAGGCACTTCGTTGATTCTGAGAGCACCAAGCTTCTTAGCATAGGCAAAGTAAAGTTCTTCTAGAGATCCCAGAGCAATCCCATCCCGATACTCTCCATAACGGTCAATCTCGACTGTGGTTCCAGTCGCAAGTGCTGCCCCCCGTGCTGCATCATCAATCATCCTAGTCATATGCTCAAGGTAGACCTCGTCCGGATATCTGATGTAGTAATCAACCACGGCCCGGGCGGGGACTACGTTTGGTGCTATCCCACCTTCCGGTATCACGCCTTGGATGGAAGCTTCCGGGCGAAGTGTTGATCGAAGACCATTCACTGATGTGTAGAACCGAACCGCTGCTTCCAGTGCATTGCGACCATTCCACGATGTCAATTGGTGTGCAGGTCGACCAGTAAATACATACTTCACCTCGTTAATATTGAGGCAACACACGCCGAATCCAGCTCGTGCGTGGGCTGTCTCTGGAGCTGAGTGACTGCGCACTAGAATGTCAGTGCCATCGAATATTCCTGCTTCATACATAATGGTCTTAGCTGGCGGTCCAACTTCTTCAGCTGGGGTTCCGAAAATACGTATGGTCCCAGGAACCCGATCCGATTCCATATGAGCTTTGAGGCTGAGTGCAGCTGAAATAGCCACAGGTGTCTGAGCATTGTGTTGATCACCGTGGAAGGGTCCGTCTATATCCCGGAGCGCATCATATTCACCGATTAACCCAAGCACAGCTCCATCGGATCCGGCTGGGGATACCCAAGTTGCAACAAACGCCGTCTCTAGATCAGCAACTCCAGTTTCAACGAGGAACCCCTTAGAAAGCAACACCTTTACGAGTGTATCCACAGCTTCGAATTCGGCCCATCCTACCTCTGGATTACGTCCAATATGATCGGAGAGATCCTGCATTTCAGCATCCCAAACCTGACCAGCTTGTTCCATGAGCTCAAAACGTTTCTGGTCCGCACGTTCGGTTATGTCCCTTGCAGTCTCTTCGGGAGCGATTCTTTGCTGCAGCGCTTCTATGCGGATGAGAATGTCAGAGGCTGCTGCTATTTCAGTCGGTGTGGTTTGTGCTGATCCGAGGGCTGGGATCAGAACAAGAGTAAGGATTAGACGATTAGTGCGCATTCGGAAGTCACATTTCTGATTATGGAGTATCTCTATGGATGATACCTGCCAATACTATTCTTGCGCTATGAGATGGATAATGCGCTGTCAATAACGGAGCAGGTACTGAAGCTTAAAAAAGATTGCCCGATTCGTGCGCTGCAGCCCACCGGTGTAGAAGAGCTGCTCCCGTAATCCATCTCCGTCACGGTCACCCTCAATCAGGTCAGCTTGCTGATAGTGATCATCGTAGCCGATAAAAAACACTGTTCCCGCATTGATTCTGTAGTTGAATAGAACATTGAAGTTGAAAGTATCATTGCCGCTGTTGTACTCAGTAATGTTGCGCATCCCGAGCCGGTCGCTGAACTGAATATTCGTCGTTCCGCGGATGATCCTGACTGAGAATAACTCTTCGTCACCGTTCCTAGAGTCAGTCAGCCGTCGCGAGTTCAAAGACAGCCTAGTCTGAAGGCGGTCAAGAGGTCGAAGCGTACTATTCACGCTCCAGCCGACCTGGTATCCAAGAGAGGGTTTGAGGTAATAGATCTGGTCTCCAAGCGAGAGGTTGCCTCCGAAGGAATACCTAGGGTTGGTGTCGATATTACCTCGCACTGAAAAACCTTTTTGATGGAAGTTGATTCCTCCGAACCGTTCCATATCACGGTTAACGTTGGCATTAAGCGTGATGTTTCGTGCAAAGTTAAAGGCCAGTTGGAGCCCGACATTCTCATCCTGGAGGACACCCTCATAATCATAATTCCGTGTATAGCTTATCTCTGGCCCCCAGTTGATCATCCAATTTTCTGGCCAGAACTGATAACCGAGATCACTAGTCAAGTTTCGGTATCCCCGACGACGCACAAAGCCGACGTCAGTATCAAATTCAGGTGAGACTTGAAAGGCGAAGAGCGTCCATCGAATATTCCGGCTGTTCTGAACGATTCGGCTTGATACCATGTGCCCATCCGATTCTTTCTCTGAATGGTTCTTATAGCGGGATCCCACCAACCGAAAATCAGCTACGATTGTTGGACTCAGTCGGAAGTTTCCGTCTAGTCCGAATACACGACTGTAATCCTCCAAGAACGCGCGATTTGTAACGATCGCCCCCAAGTGGGATTCAGCATAAAGGTCATAACGGACACGGGTGATAAGCGTCTGGGCTTTTTGAGAAAACGCAGAATCACTCGGGTCATCAACTTTACCTGGTGCTCGATCATTAGCTGTTAGAACTCCGAGTGAAAAACGACCTAACTGTCCACTGAGTTTGGCACCGTAGTCTGGGTCCACGATCGTACGGGTATGCACGAAAGTTACAGGGGCGACAATGTTAAAGATCTCCGCTCCCTCCACAAAAAACGGTCTCAGTTCAGAGAAGAAAAGCGGATATCTTCGGTTGACCTCTATCTGCGGCCGATCTGATTCAATTTGCGAAAAATCAGGATTAACCGTGAAATCGGCTGTTAGATTAGAGGTGATCCCATACTTGAAGTTCACGCCTGCATCGGGATCGGCTGCCTGATTAACGAAGCCCGGAACAGTTGGGTCGATATTACCATACTGGATCGTGGTTAGTGTTGGTAACACTTCGAGGTTTCTGCTGGTTGAGAGTTGCGTCATGCCTTCCAGCACTCCCATTTGAGCAAAGAAGCTTATTTCATCTCGGGATATCGGTGACCAGACCTGGTTTTCTTCATCTTTACTCTTCACTTCTCTGACAATCTGGAACCCCCAGCGGTGTGGCTCTCCTTGTGCTGGAGTGGGGTAACGGAGGCTCTTAAAAGGGATAGCCATTTCAGCGGTGTAGCCATCCTCGACGATTTGGCCTGCGGTCTCGAAAAGCGCATTCCAGGAACGGTCCGCCCGCGGGATCGCAGGCCCCGCGCCTCGACTGCCACCTCGCCCACCGTTACCACCTGCTGTGATAACCCCGTCTCCTTGTACACCATACCCATTAACATCGAAGTCATACCCGCGCTGTTGATCCAAGAACGTGTCGAAATAGATCGTCATTAAGTCGTCTGAGTACGCTCGGTCACGCTCGACCCGGTTCGCGCGCATGATAGAGGGATCGCGGTAATGCACATGGAACCCGAAGTAGATCTGGTCCGAATCGTAGGCGATATACACGTCAGTTTCTTCAGTAGCCGGCTCACCGTCGAAGGGTGATTGTTGTGTGAATTCACTGATGTGGGCAGCGTTTTCCCAGACGGCATCATCGAGTACTCCGTCGATAACCGGAGGCTCATCCGTTCTAGTTGGAGTAATTCGAGGGCGGCCCGGCAGAAGGCCTAGATCTTCGAGACTTGGAGGCGGATAGGGCAGGTTACTCGATGACTGTGCCGCCACACTTGGTGCGATAACAGCCAGAGATAGCCCGAACACCAAGATCGAGCGGAGTAAGATTGTCAGGACGTCAGCCGTATCCGGCTAACGCTCCTCTATTGAAAGATTCACAAGCTGACGAAAGCGATCTAGAGACACTCGTCCACGAGGGGTTTGTGTGAAGACCAATCCGATAATCTCTCGTTCTGGATCGAGCCAAGCATTCGTTCCGTCTGAACCTCCATGGCCGTAGGTGCCATCTGTAATCCTCCATCCGTAGCCGTAGCCTCCTCCTCCAGGAACCTCGATCTTGGGAGACGTCATGAGGTCCACAGTCTCCGGCTCAAGGATTCTGACGCCGTCATAGATTCCCCGATTTAAGAACATCTGGCAGAAGACAGCGTAATCCCATGCAGTTGAGATCATCCCCCCGGAACCTCTAGCGAACGGGTAGGCTGTGGGCCCGCCAGGAGTTCCACCAGGCTCCCATTCTCCGTTACTTCCTCGTTCGTAGTACACTGCGCCCATGCGGTTGAGCTTGCCGTCAAGCTTGTGTCCCGCCTTATGGTTGTAGCTGTCTGACATTCCCAACGGACGATAAACGATGTCCTTCAGGTAGTCCTCAAGTAGTTGTCCTGAGCCAATCTCCATTAGAGCTGCCAGTGTGTTATAGCCGGGATTGTTATAGCTATAGGTCTCACCTGGTGGCACTGCTGCACCCACATCTCCGAAGCGTGCAGCTTCTTTTATGAGTGTTGTATTTGCTGCTAAAGGTTGAAGGAAGAGGCTGGATATTCGCAGGCCGCTTGAGTGCGATAAAAGCTGTCCAATCGTGATAAACCCTGCACGATAGTTGTCCCATTCCGGGATGTGTGTGCGTACCAGATCGGAATACTCGAGTCTTCCTTGCTCGACAAGCTTCGCGATACCAGTAGACACTAGAGGCTTCGTATTCGAGGCCATCCGAAACAGGCTATTCCGTTCCATCGGTAGCCCCCGTTCCTTGTCTCTCCACCCCAGTGCTTCGTGAAGAACGATGCGTCCCCTTCGGGCTACCAGTACCACGGCTCCGACTAACTCACCGCGTTCGATAGCCTCCTCATAAACTCCCAGGGCTCCACTGAGGATTGCCGACGACATCCCGACATCTTCTGGTATGCCGTATGAGAGGGTTTGAATCTCCTGGCTCTCTAGGTTGGGTACCAGGACCCCTAGAGTCAGTATCAGCGCGATCGTGCCCCTGTTCACTCCTCGTGAATAGGTATTCATCCTCTTCCTCCTCTGTTCACCTCTCCTGAGATAGCTGAAGAACTGTGGGAGCAAAAGCGCAACACAGTCACCGACTTACTTACTCCCCTTGCTTGCCTATTAGCACGTCGGATACGATGCCCGAATATCTATAATCGAAAGAGAAGCTATGTCCACCTCCGACGGTACACATTTGAGCGCTGATATCACAAATGAGAATTTGTGTGTGGTGCTCGAGTCTATCCTTGAAGGACCTGCTCGTACCCAGATTCTCGACCGAGCTCTCAAGGGGAATGACTTCGAAGTTGGTGTTAAACGCCTTCGCTCTTCGATGCAGACCCACATTTTCAGGGCTTCTGCGGATGTTTTTTCTCTTTCGAAAATGATTGAGGAACTCGACAAGAAAACTAGGGACGATGGGTTCCACGTTCTCCAAGCTTGGGATTTTGGTGCCCACCAGTTTAGTGAAGAAAACGTGCCAACGCTTATGATGGATTTCTGGATGAAGACAGCTCCAGAAGTCCGACGAGAACGTTCTTCACTCGCAATTCTATTGGATTACTACTTCCTGCACGTTTTGGCACTATGCGCTATGAGGGCGTGGGATGAGGGAAACGCGGATGCAATACTGGATCGGGTTACCGAACTGCTAGATCATCTGCAGGGACCCGAAGGTAGTGGGCATCAGTTCGTCTATAATGCTGAGACCCTTTTAGTGCTGGCAGTCTCACATTTTCATCCCGAAGACCAGGCTTATGACCTTCTCGTTGAAAAGGTGCGGAGCCTGAATTCGAGACATCAGTTGAACTTCGCGCTAATTGCAGCAGCTGTTCTAGGGAGTCACTTACGGTGGGGATTCTCGGTTATGTATCGACGAGATCTTGGGCGGATGCGAGATGATAACGCGGCAGATTATCCCTGGCTCCTGGAGGCGCTGCTCATTCTCGTGCGTGAGTACGCGAGGATGCGAAATGAGGATATTGAAGGTTCAGAGTCTGAGAACGTAGTAAACGCAATTCTAAATGGCCTTACTCCCGATCCATGGGCCTTCATAGATACACGTCCTGCTGCGCTGGTCGACTATGAGGTTGAGTACTCCGAACTCTCTGAATTTTTTATTCGGTATAGGGAAGAGATTTTGGAAGACTTTGAGAGCCATCGCCCAGGACGGACTATTTATTCTCCAATATCGTTTCACACCAATTTCCTACCAAATACCCTTGTGGCTATGGTCATGACGGCACTCCTGGAGGGCTCAGCTCAGGAATTATCTTTGAATGCTCTTTTCCTGAGTAATCTTGATGAAATGGGGGACGAACGAGTAAATCTTGCTCGGATGCTCATGCACTATGCCAACGCCAGCCCAGATCGGCTCGGGGAACATGGTGCCGCTCTGATTGTTTACGATGAGG
Source organism: uncultured Gemmatimonadales bacterium (assembly GCA_913045345.1). GTDB lineage: Bacteria > Gemmatimonadota > Gemmatimonadetes > Longimicrobiales > Gaopeijiaceae > UBA1142. The sequence continues at coordinate 30,290 of CAJWPN010000012.1, read as the reverse complement.
GCACGGGCATCAGCCATGTAAACCTCACTTTGAGCGCATTAAAAAAGTATATCCCAGGCTGATACGACCCATATAACAAGGGTGATGCTCGCCAAGAGGCGGGTCTCACGGTAGAGTGTCCATCTTGTCGGTATCTAAAGCAGTGCTGATCGCGGCACTCGGATCGATCAGTCGAACGGAGGTCACCTAATGAAGAGTGTGATGTTGGTTGTTGTCAGTTTGCTTACTGTCACAACAAGTGTGAGCGCCCAAGTCGCTGAACTCTCACTGGAGAGCGTGCTGGCCACTGCACCTGGACGAGCTCGTACCGGTGCTGCAGTTATTAAGTGGAGCGATGACTACACCTACGAGACTCTAAAAGAGGGAACAAATGCCCTCGTGTGTTATGATCGTTCAGGTGAACGGGATAGGCCTGCGTTCGCGGTACAGTGTACCAGCGTGGCTAACTTGGCCCGGGTAGCTCAAAACCGCCGTTTCCGAGCAGAGACTAGTGACACGCAGGAGGAGCGGGCCATGGTAGCTGCCGCAGAAGCTAATGGTACAAGGGTGGCGCCTGAGTATGGTTCACCCTGGATTTCTACGAATGGTGCGGATCAGCAGAGCGCTAGGACTCATACGACGTTCGCGGTACCGGGGGCTACCACTGAATCTACCGGTTTACCAGAAAACGGCAGGGCAGGTGGTGCCTGGATTATGGGTGCTGGAACAAGTGAAGCTCATATCATGATACCAGGGTAGAACCTGAAAGCTTGTAACAACCATTATAAGCTTAGGCGTTGAAATTAGCTGTCGTCTCTGATTTAACATTCCCTTTGTGCTCGGAGTGAGGAATTTATGCGGGGATCTTCCGGCCCAGGATCTCGATTGCTCCCAAGCATCGAGGTACGGGCGGGCGTACAGGAACGTTATCCAGACGTATATACGCATGATGCGTTGAGGGTGATCGAAGCGCTCGCACGCTTCGATCAGGATCGCAAAGAGGTTATGGAAGCACGTATGGTTAACCGTGCCTCTAGATATCGTGGCCGCGAGCGCATCCAGTTTCTTGATCCTGATGCGATGATTCCCCGGACGGATATCAGCGTGCAGGACGCGCGGTCTGGGAACTTTGTCGGTGCTACGATACCTCATGATTTGCAGCGGCAGTGGATTCAGGGCACCGGTCCCGCTGCTAAACCGAACGCACCTCTTGAGCAGTCTATCCGTAATGTTGCCTATGCACTGTTGAGTGGTGCAGACGGTTGGATGTTCGACGGTGAAGATGCGCTTGGTCAGACAAGCACCATGGCTTTGGACAACCAACGCAACCTAAAGTTGGCTTTGTCTGGTGAAGAGATATTCTTGAATGTTGCCGAAGGTATAGCTGAGGAAATGAACACTTGGTCTCAAGTTTTCCTCGGTCGGGATATCATCGATGACTGGCGGAAACAGTTGGATTTCACGACGATCATCTTCCGCCCGCGCGGCCTTCACCTCGACGACCGGCATATCCGTAATTCCGACGGGTCGGGGTTTTCAGCTGCGATCGTGGATACATGTCTGTTCCTGGTGAACAATCATCAAGCCTTACGTGATGCTGGACGATCGTTGGTCCTTTATATACCAAAGATCCAGACCGCAGAGGAAGCAGCTGTCTGGAATAGCATCTTGGCAGCAGTCGAAGAACACTTGGACCTCGATATAGGCACTATTAAGGCATACGTGCTTATTGAGCAGGTTGAGACCGCATTCCAACTCATGGAGATTCGTGCCGCATTGGGCAGACACTTTGTCGGCTACAACACAGGGCGGTGGGACTATATCAATTCGGTTGCTGATGCGCTCGGATGGGATTCAGAATTTATTAACCCCAATATTGAGTCGATAGGTATGACCTACGGCTATATGAGGGTCTATGAAGACAGGGTTCGCCGTGCAGCGAATACCCCTGATTGCAATGGCAATTTTTCGTTGTGGCAGGGGGGCATGGAACCGAACATTCCAGTCGGATCGGAGAAGGGCATAGAAGACGGGATGAAGCAGGCAATGGCAGGAGCTGAACGAGAGCAGAGTGAAGGGGCGAGTGGAAAATGGGTTGCTCACTGGAAAATGGTTCACCTTGTGCGGCCTGTGTGGGAAAAAGTCGGTGATGATAACCAGGCAGGTCGTGTATTCCCTCCTTTGACATACACGGCACAAGATGCCGATGACTTGTTTCTTCTTGAACCAGCTCCTAGGACCATCCGTGGTGCTCGAAACCTCTTGAGCGTAGCACTTCAATATGGAAATGCTTTTTTCCAAGGAATGCAGGCTGTGGCTCTCAAGCCAGCTGACTTTTTTGGCAACGATGACATCCTTTATCTAATGGAGGATGCTGCCACAGGTGAAATCCGCCTAAGCATTCTCTGGGAATGGCTACACAAGGGTGGTCGACTCACAGAGAATGACCTTGAACTTGGGGTTAGCGAGGGAGACGAGTTCACATTGGGACTCTTCGGCCGGCTATACGCGGAGGAGTTTGAGAAATTATTGGCCGCAGCAGATCGCGATGTATATGAACATTCCAAGAGGACCACGCTGCCCATTGCTGGTGCGATCGTAGATGCTTATGTCAAGTCAGAGCTTAAGCCTCCTTGGTACATTGATCTACTTAACATGAATCTAGATAACGCGGATTTCGAAATCGCTCGCGAAAGGATTGGGATGTACCTGCAAGCGCTTACTAAGGACGGAACACGGATCACCGATAACCAGGATTTTGACTAGTTGGGTTATGCGTTAGAGTTGCTATCCCTTTGGCCCTTAACTCAAGCTTCCGGATTCCTCCCACAGAGAAATGCGTTGAGTGTTTTCTAGCGGTGCTCCACCTCTTTTCTTCCATCCACAAGTACGCGAGAAGGGGCGACCAAATAGTTGAACGGGTGTCCCTATACGATAGGGCGACGAAGTCAGTATCCCTTCCAATCTCGGTACCGCCAAACCGGCTTCCCGGTCAAGCTTGGGGTGTATCGCTTCAGCGCTCTAGTCTTTGGACTATGATGAATCGAGTTCCGTCTGCGTTAACGTCATACTCCGGATTATAGGACGCCATCATGTTACTTGCTCCCATGCCTACCTGTTCTCCGGTGAAAATTTGCTGTGGCTCATCAGGATCGAACTCGCTACCAGTCGAGAACTCCACGCCCATCAGTGAATTGCCTTCCCAGTAGAACAATTTTTCATTGCTCCATTTTGGCCAGGTACCACCGTTCGTAGAAACCTTCCATCTCGATTCAGACTTCGGGAAAGTGGTCACGTAAATTTCCATCTGGCCATCCTGGTCGGACTGGTATGCAACAAAGCGTCCATCCCGAGATATCCGTGCCAAGGCCTGAATTCCCTCGTCGTCTACCAGCACCGCTGCTTCCCCACTTGCCACGCTGACGTACCAGAGGTCTCGGGCTTCCGTCTCTGGGTTGTTCGTATGGAAGACCACGGTTGATGCATCTGGAGACCATGACGGGTACCACTTGTGCATCCCCTCACTCTCGATGAGTACTTGGTCGCGGCCACTACCATCCGATGCCCGGATATAGAGATTCGACACACCACCATCGTTCTGGATTGAGTATGCGATGCGGGAGCCGTCAGGGGACCAGATCATGTGACGCTCGTATCCCTGATTGGTCGTGATCCGGTTGGCGTTCATGCCTTCGAGGATCCAGAGGTGATCTACATCGCCCGGGTTCACCCGCCCACGAACCGCAACCTTGCTGCCATCGGGAGAGATAGATGGATCGAGAACTGAATTCATTCGAGGGCCTATAGTCCCCAAAACGTTTCCAGATCCATCAGTCCACGCGAGTTGTCGGATTGTCGGTACCTGGTTCCCTCGTCCGCGTCCCTGAGCATTGAGCGATCTTTGATCTGCGGCGAGCACCCCGAGCGCGATTAGGGGAATTACGATATAAGCCTTCATGGTTTCTACTCCGTGTTACAGTGCTCGAGTCATCGTGCTCGTGAATGATGCGTGGTCTTTTGCAGAAATATGGTCACCAGGTAAGGGCGCAGTTCACCCGCCCCGACCACTATCGGCGGCCTCTTAAGGGTGTGGGTTCAGGGGGATCATCCGGGCTCTGACTGTTACCGAGCAATTTAAAGAATCCGGGGATCAAAAAGCTGGTGGCGACCGCTAACACTCCCACGACAACGGTGGTCCGCACCCGATCCAATTTGGGTACGGTAATCTCAAGTACATCAGTTCGAGCGAAGGTGAGGGCTTGCCTTAGGTTACCAAGTGTGGGTCCTGCGTATGCAGGACCACTCAGCCTAGTGGTAATCGTGACCGAATCTTCCGTCAGGCTCTGGAATTGCCCGTTGACTTCTCCCAAGGTCCCCGCTGATATCTCCCGTAGATGCTGTATCCCATCCTCTGAAAGTACGAGACGGATTTGTTCACCTGGGGTCATCGTCGGTAGATCTGCAGGATCTGGTAGGTAGCAGCCCATGAGGACAGTTGGGAGCAGTATCAGGGGTAGCAGCCAAACGATTCGCCGCATTCTCGAGGTTTCCAAGGTGAGTTATGTAAATTGCAACCGCGCAAGTCATTGACTAAAGGAGACGAAACTATATGAGGCGCTGGTTCTGGTAGCAACGGGGAATGATTTTTACACGTAGTGCATTAGTAATCAGTTCGTATAGTGCTTGGTGAGCCTTTTTTCATCGGAGATACACGCATCTATCCCGTGAAAAGGTTAGGATGTTTCAGAAGAAAGAAGTGATATCATCAAGTACGGTATTCGCCCATTAAATTGTCCATTCAAGTTTGACAATTGCTCCTAAGGTACCATAACCTGTTGTTGTTCGACATTTTAAATGTTGTTTGCATACCTGCTAGCAGGATGCCGATCTCACGGTGCTAGTGGCGACATCATTAGAGCCACAGCCGGATATGGTTATCCCGACTGCCCTTAGGGGGGGCGAACATGTTATCAAGACTGCTGCGAATAACCACGATCATCGGTCTGGCAATTGGGACTGCGACATTTAATGTCCAAGGGGTCTCTGCTCAGACGGGTACGATCACTGGGCTAGTGACTTCACAATCGACCGCTGGACCGCTACAGAACGTCCAAGTTTCCATCGAGGCACTGAACGTTGGGAGCCTGACCTCGGGGAATGGACGGTACCTGCTTGTCGCAGTCCCCGTTGGTACCTATGAAGTCACAGTCACATCGATTGGATATGGTGTGCAGACTGCGCAGGTGACTGTTCAGGCAGAGCAGACTGCGGTGGCTGACTTTGAACTTGAGATTGTGGCACTGAACCTTGACGAGATCGTCGTCACGGGTACAGGTGCTCCCACACAGAGACGTCGCTTGGGAGCGACGATATCGTCAGTGAGCAGTGAAGAGCTCGGGAGTGCTCCGATCACGAATATCGCTGACGCACTCATCGGTCGTCTTCCAGGTGCCCGTGGGCTCATTTCAGGTGGCCAAACTGGAGCAGGAAGCCAAATCGTGCTTAGGGGTACCGCCAGCATCAGTCAACGACAGGATCCCATCATCTATGTGGATGGGATTCGCATAGACAATAGACCTGAAGACGCTAGGTCGGTAACGACTGATCGCCTAATGGACATCAATCCACAGGATATTGATCGTGTCGAGATCATTAAGGGAGCTGCTGCTGCAACGTTGTATGGTACTGAGGCTTCTAGTGGCGTGATACAGATTTTCACCAAGCGAGGAATCACTGGTGCGCCGAGGTATAGTTTCTCTACGGATCACCAGTTGCTGGAGTTTCCTCGCAGGTTTGAAGACAACTGTGCATACGTAGGGAGTTCCAACTCGATTACTTGTAATTATCCCTATGACAATTACGAAGTATTTGCGTACCACCAGAACTACAATCTTTCCGTTCAGGGAGGAACACCTACTGTCAATTATTACGTTTCGGGGCGACTGATGGAGGAAGTAAATCCCTCCCCGAACAATGAACTATTGAACAGGTCGATCCGTGCGTCGTTCGATTTCAACAATACGGAGCGCCTAACAAGTTCGGTTGATGTGAGTTTCGTTGACCGCACGCTGATCACGGCTGATCCAGGCTGGGGTGACGTTTTTGGAAACTTGATGTTGGGCAACCCGCTTCGTGCTGGCCCAGATAATCCCGACGGTGCCTATAGCCCAACGAAGAAATCTTTGGTGACCGAGAACAATCAGGATTCCCAGAATTTCTTGGTGAATGGAAGGGCAACGTACCAGTGGACGGATAATATCCAGTCAACCGTGCGTGTGGGTTACAACTTTATCGATAGTCGCTTGAGCCATTTCTATCCCCAGGGAGTAGTCCAAAGTTCGATTAGGGGTGATAAATCTCTTTTAGATAGAAGGTTCGCGACAACAACCATCGACTTTACCACCAACTGGGAACAGTCGCTCGGTGACCGACTAGTCCTGAGCACCACCTTCGGGGGCCAAAGCTTCCGGGAGACTCTGAAGCAAGATCGTTCGGCTGTTAGAGTGTTTGGTTCTCCCACACTCAAGACCCTGAGTGGTGGACAAGAAATCACAGGTGTGTCAGAGGACTATGTTGAGGTTATCAACGCGGGAGTCTTTGCACAGACACAGATTGGACTCGATGACCGTGTTTTCCTGACAGGTGGAGTGAGGCTGGACGGAAACTCGGCTTTCGGTAGTGATTTCGGTCTACAAGCCTATCCGAAAGCAGGAGTTTCATGGGTTATCTCCGACTACGATTTCTGGAATATAGGGTTCATTAATGAACTCAGACTTCGCGGAGCCTTGGGAATGTCCGGTCTCCAGCCGGGGGCTTTCGACGCCCAGAGGACCTGGAATCCGAGCATTGATGTCGGAGGTGGGTACCTTACCCCCAATAACCTGGGTAACTCTGAATTGAAGCCCGAGCGGTCGACTGAGATCGAGGCTGCTATCGAGGCCGGTCTGTTCGGTGGCCGTATGGGATTAGAAGTCGTGTATTTCAACCAGACGACCAATGATGCTCTGTTGCCGATCGCTCCTTCAGCAGGATCCGGCTTCATTAACAGCCAGCTTCAGAACCTGGGCCAGTTGAAGTCCTGGGGTCTAGAGATCAGCACGAATACGCGCCTGATCGAGAGAGAAGGCTTGAGCGTGGACCTTACGGTGAATCCGACGTACCTAAAACAGTGGGTGTCGGATATGGGCGGTGTTGAAGACTTCCGGCTTGGTCGACGCCGTCGCTGGCAGTCCCTACATCAGGGTTTGTGGCCTGGAATCTGGATTGCCCCGATCGCTAATCCTAACGAGCCCTACAAAACCACCGTCCCGGTCGACCAGATCACCAGCATTAACCAGATTTCTTCGAACACACTGAAGAATGCCGCCGGATCAGATTCACTGGTTGTGATTGGAATTCCACAGCCGAACAAGATGATCGATTTCGGTGCTGTGGTGAACGTCGGGCCGCTCACGATACAGAATATCTTTGAGGGAGCAGCTGGCTTTGTTCAGTCGAACGAGACGCTGCACCTCCGGATGGCGCTCAAGTCGAACAAATTGATGGCCGAGGTTCAGAAGGCTGTCGCTGATCCGACTACTGATCCTGCTGTAAAAGCAAGGCTAGTGGACGAGTATGGCCGGAAACACAATGGGATCATAAGCAATACGATCTTCGACGGGGACTATCTAAGATGGGCGGAATTATCAGTGGCATATCGTTTACCTGAATCATTGACCTCTAGCTTCGGTTCTTCGGGTACGACGGTAAGCTTAGGCGTTAAGAACGTTTGGGTATTCAGTGACTACTTCAACGATTTTAAGCTGGGTTGGATTGATCCTGGAACGCGTGGGCTTGAGGCGAACAACGCTTTCCTACAAAACGTTGACTACCTAAAGACGCCGACGCCCAGAAGGTTCGTCCTCTCCATCCGGACCCAATTTTGAGGCGGGTAGAGATGGTTACGGAATCGTTGAGGATCCACGAACAAATATGGGAGTATTGTGGCATGAATTTCATAGAAAGAGGACTTAGAGGTGTTGTTGTTGCAGGTTTATCAGTGGTTGTATTTAGCGGTTGCGACAACTTCTTTGACGTGGAGAATCCAGCGAGTCTCCTCGATGACGATCTAAATCGTCCCGAGCTTCTAGCTACGCTCTCTCATACTCCGGAAGCGAATATTGCGGGCGATGTTTCAAGCTTGAGCCAGCGGAGTGCATTGCTTGCTGATGAGATGCTACACCCCTCCACTCAGTTGGAGAATGTCGATGCCATGCAAGGGAATCGTCTCGCTGCGAGTTCGGCAGTAGAGGGCCATTGGCGTGGCCTAGCCCAGGCTCGGTGGCTTTCAGACGAGGTTGCTTCCAAGCTTGCTGAGGCAGGGAGTGACCCGGTGGGCTTAGCGAAAGCTCACTTCTTTGGTGGTCTCGCGAGGGTATTAATGGCAGATCACTACAACGTGATCGTCTATGATGAAAATGATATGCCTCGCAGCCCGATCAACGTGATTAACGATGCGATCTCACGTTTCGAACAAGCTGCTAGCAGTGCTAGTGGCTCTGACACTAACCTTCAGGCCGCTGCCTTGGGAATGATTGCCAGAGCTTATCGTTCTCTATACTTCGAAGAGAAGCATTTGAAGGGCAATACCGACCTGAGCTTTATGAACCAGGCTGAGACAGCTGCTCGCAATGCGCTATCGGCGAGCGGAGATTATAAACAAGCCTTGCAGTATGGTGCTCCAGGAGGCTCAAATTCCAACGCCTTCTTAGGTGGACCAAATGGTGGTGTTAATCGGTTCGATGGGAGTGTCTATCTGTTCCTCCCCGATCCAGTTACTGGGAACTGGGACCCACGGGTACCTCACTCAGTTGGAAATGTGGCTGAAGCCACAGAGGATATGGGCTCTGAGTTTGGCTTAACCGCAGTGAACCTTAAATATCCTGAAGCCAATAGTGAGTTTCCAATGAGTCGGGCGGCGGAAGCGATGCTCATTATCGCAGAAGCTCGACTTCTGGCTGGCGATCTTACCGGGGCCGTTAGCTACATCAACCAGGTTAGAGCCGCCGCCCGCACCCGGGTTGCTGCTGCCGGCTATGCAGGAGGGGCATCCAGAGGATGGCCGCCTTCGGCTACTACCATTTCTGACCTTCAGGATTTCGCCAGTACCGATTCTGATGCGATCTATGCTCAGCTTAAGCATGAACGCCAGGCTGAGTTCTGGTTGGAATTACGTCGCTGGCAGGATATGAGATACTACGAAATCGTACCAGCCCGATGGCTCGCACCAAACGTGGCGGCCGGGATGCATCTGCGCTGGCCTCCAGCTCCTGAGGAAATCGCACAAAACGAGAATCTTACTCTCGCGATGACACAGAGTGTGTATCTAGGGAACTGATTGATCCTGGCTGATGGACGTATCGAAGAGACTCTTCGATACGTCCATCAGCCAGGATGAGTTCCGTTGGTTAGGAGGATAGGGGGTATGGGGGGTCACCGACACAACTGGGTTTGCCCGCTGCTTCTGGTCACTGGTATATGGTCTGCAGCGTGCGGCTTAGCATCAGATTCCGAAGAAGGGACATCGTCGTCTGCGATTGAGGTCGTGCCAACACACGCAGTTGATCCCACCTGGCCGCAGGAGATGCCAAACGACTGGATTATGGGCGCAGTGACCTCGGTGTTCGTCGATGCCCAAGACCACGTTTGGGTAACCCATCTCAGGGAGACGCTGACCGAGGAGGAGACCGGTGCCGTCCAGGATCCACCGACAAGGCTATGTTGTGTACCTGCTCCGATAGTAGTCGAGTTTGATGCGGAGGGAGAGGTAGTGCAGGCATGGGGGGACCCGGACACGCAGGATGTGTCCGAATACCCGAGGAACCCTCACGGCCTTTTTGTCGACCACAATGACTTCGTGTGGATTGGGTCGTATAGACACCACCGGGTCATGAAGTTCACGCGTAGTGGTGAGCACCTCATGACAATTGGGGAATATGACGTTACCGGTGGTAGTAACGACCCTGATCTACTTGGTGGACCAGCGGGAATTTGGGTGGATCCTGAGACAAATGAGGTGTACCTCGCGGACGGGTACAGGAATCGCCGTGTCGCTGTGTATGATGGCGATACGGGCGCCTACTTGAGGCATTGGGGCGCTTACGGTGAACGTCCAGAGGACGATTACAACTCAGGCGGGGAAGGTTCGGATGGATCACCACCTCGCCAATTTTCTACTGTACATGGTCTTATCGGTTCGACGGATGGACTAATCTATGTTGCGGATCGTAGCGGCACTCGAATCCAAGTGTTCGAACACGATGGTGCCTTTGTTACAGAGACGATGGTTGCTGGTTCATTCGTAGTAGGTCTATCACCTGATCCTGAGCAGCACTGGCTTTACTTGGCGGATGGTACCAATCACAAGGTGTGGATCCTTCGACGGTCCGATCTTGAGGTCGTGGGTGATTTCGGACGAGGTGGGCGACAGCTTGGACAGTTTCTTCGTCCTCACGGAATGAGTATCGATTCACAGGGAAACGTTTATGTAGGGGAAGCGTCAACGGGCAGGCGCGTGCAAAGGTTTGCGCTTCAGAGTGATGGATCTCAGTAGCTTGCTTAGGCGTTCACGGTGTAACTGGCATTCACGTGCTATCAACTGGGTGATGCCGATATTTTTCTTCCAGAAAGGGTGCCAGGAGTGACTAGGATTTACGCTATGATGGCGAGCCTTGGCGTGTTCTTAGCCATCATGCCTACCCATCTCCGCGATTCAAGTGTGGTGATGTGGGATGACTTGCACCCTCTCCCAATTGCAGCTTCAGCAAACTCTAAAGTTTCTACGACTTCTTCAGCGATCCTAACAGAGGTGGTGCAGCAGTACTGTGTCCGTTGTCATAACGACCAAGCTCTCAGGGGAAACTTGTCTCTTCAAACTTTTCATGTGGGTGAGGTTGCTGACCAAGCAGAGACTGGTGAGAAGATGATCAACAAGCTACGGGCAGGGATGATGCCTCCCCCGGGTGCTCGACGTCCTAGTTCCGATACCTTGCTTGCGCTAGTCGAAACGCTTGAAGAGATCATAGATGAGGAGTCTGGCGAGAATCCCAACCCTGGTTTCCGGAGCTTTCAGCGATTAAACCGCACAGAGTACTCTAACGCGATCGAAGACCTTCTGGGCCTGAAAGTGGATGCGGGGGAGTGGCTTCCTTTGGACTCGTACCTGGCCAACTTCGATAATATGGCAGTGGCGCAAACTTTGTCCGCTACCCTCCTAGATGCTTATCTCAATGCTGCTAACGAGATAAGTCGCTTGGCATTGGGCGAACCCAATGCGGCCGAAACATCCGCTACCTATCGCGTATCAGTCTACGAGTCTCAGCACGCTTGGGAACGAATTGAGGGTGCACCTTTTGGGACTCGCGGTGGGATCGTGACCGACCACTATTTTCCAGCTGATGGTGAATATGTCTTCAAGTTCTCTTTTTGGGCTGGTGACAAAGCCCGCTATGAGGATCTGGATGTATCCATCGACGGTGAGAGGGTTGCTCTGTTGGAATTGGAAGTACTCCATATAGACGCAGACCTAGGGCCCAACTGGATCATGGAGACTGAGCCGATTTCTATCCGTGCTGGCCATAGGCGCGTGGCAGCAGCATTCATCGAAAAAATGGCTGGTCCTTACGATGACATCCTGCAACCTCACGAATCGTCCCTGGCAGGTACCCGAGCGGCTGTAGGTTATGGAGTGACGCTACTTCCGCACTTGAGGGATATGACGATCGTGGGGCCGAGGGATCCTCGTGGGGTGTCGGAAGCCAGTACCCGTGGACGAATCTTTACGTGCCGTCCGACATCTCCGGATGACGCGGAGCCCTGCGCTAGGGAGATTATTTCCCGGCTTGCTGCCGAGGCTTACCGTCGTCCTCTCTTGGACCGGGAACTGGAAGACATCATGTCATACTTCTACGATAGTTTTGCAGAAACTGATGGCTTCGAAATTGGTGTGCGTACCGCTCTGGAGGCAATTCTGGCTAGTCCACACTTTATATTCCGAATTGAGCCGGAACCTGATGAAATCCAGCCTGGTCAAAATTACCGTATTAGTGAGTTATCCCTGGCCTCGCGACTGTCCTTCTTCTTGTGGGCTGGGCCTCCGGATGAGGAGTTAGTTCAGGTAGCAACGAGTGGTCGGCTTGGTAACCCACAGGTTCTACGGGCCCAGGTGATGAGGATGTTACAGAGTCCTAAAGCTGAGGCGCTGGCCACGCGTTTTGCAGCCCAATGGCTACGGCTGCAAGATCTTGATCTCGTCCGCCCTGACGCATTTTGGTTTCCAGACTTTACAGAACAACTTGCTAGCGACATGCGCCGGGAAACAGAGCTATTCTTCCATGATTTAGTAAAGGAAGACCGGAGCGTTATGGAGCTCTTTACAGGCGAGTATACGTTCTTGAATCAGCGTTTGGCTGGACACTATGGTATTGAAGGCCTAGTCGGAGACTACTTCCGTAGGGTGGAATATCCTGAAGGTGCACAACGGAGGGGAATATTGGGCCACGGTAGTGTGCTGATGCTGACTTCTTTTGGAACTCGAACATCCCCAGTCCTCCGAGGCAAATGGGTCATGGAGGTCTTGATGAATACACCGCCACCGCCACCACCACCTGGTATTCCAGATTTGGAAGAGACGGAAGGCATTAAGGACGGACGATTGCTCACCACACGGGAGCGCCTGGCGCTTCATAGGGCTAGTCCTTCTTGCAGCTCCTGCCATCGGTTCATGGATCCTATCGGACTGGCATTAGACAACTTTGACGTGACCGGCAGATGGCGGATTCGCGAAAATGGAAGTCCTGTGGATACTCGGTCTGAGTTTTATGACGGGACGGAGATTGAGAACCCTATACAACTTAGCGATGCGCTCTTAAAGCGACCCCTGCCTCTCGTGAGAACATTCACTACGAATCTCTTGGCCTATGCCCTAGGAAGGAGAGTCGAGTATTATGACCAGCCAACCATCCGTGCTATTGTCAACGAGGCGGCGGAAGATGAATATCGCATTTCGGCATTCATTCTGGGTGTGGTGGAGAGTGATGCCTTCCAGATGAAGAGGGCATCAACTTCAGAAGACAATAGTCGAACCAGAGGTGCACTTGAGGAGGTCCGCTGATGTACATTTCAGGGAAACATATATCTCGCCGCACGATGCTAAGAGGTATGGGTGCGACAGTGGCACTGCCTCTGCTAGATGCCATGATTCCCGCTGGCCGGCTTGGTGCGCGCATGAGACGAGAGATGGACAAGACTCGACTTGTGTGTATTGAGGAGGTACACGGTGTAGCTGGATGTAACGAGTGGGGTGCTGAACAAGGTCTCTTTGCTCCAGCCACAGTTGGTAAGGACTTTGAGCTAGATCCCCTGAATGTTCTTTACCCACTTAGGAAGTGGCAGGATTACACTACGATCATCAGTAATACCGATGCCCGTATGGCAGAGGCATTCAACTCGGAAGAGATCGGAGGTGACCACTTCCGTTCCACCGCTGTATTCCTCACCCAGTCACACCCCAAACAAACCCAGGGCTCGGACGTCTACTGCGGGATTTCTCTGGATCAGCTTTATGCAGGGCGATACGGACAGGATACGGCATTACCGTCTCTGCAACTTTGTATTGAACGATTAGATCAGGCTGGGGGTTGCTGGTACAACTACCACTGCGCATACACAGATTCCATGAGTTGGGCCTCGCCTACTGAGCCTTTGCCGATGATTCAAGATCCTCGGGCGGCTTTCGACCTCCTCTTTGGGTCTGGGGGAAGCAATGCCGAGCGGACTATTCGGCGCCGGACTAACCGGAGTATCCTGGATTGGGTTGCTGCGGAAGTTGGTATGCTCAAGCGTGAATTAGGGTACGAGGATAGGCAGCGCATAGAGAGGTATTTACAAAATGTCCGAGAGGTGGAGCGTCGAATAGAAAGAGTGGAAACTCATAGTAGTAGCGGCGAAGTCCGCGAACTTCCAGATGCTCCCCCTGGTGTTCCTGATTCTTTCTCAGAGCATATGAAGTTGATGTTCGATCTCCAGGTACTGGCTATGGAAATGGACATGACCCGTGTGATTTCCTTCAAGACTGGCCGGGATGCATCAAGCAGGATGTTTCCTGAGAGTGGTTCAAGTACGCCTTTCCATTCGGCATCTCACCACGGGGGCAACGAGGAGAGTGTTCTAGACTTCAACAAGATATGCCAGTACCGAATGAGTATGTTGGATTACTTCCTTGAGAGGCTTGAGAGCACCATTGAAGGTGACAGTAATCTCCTAGACAAGAGTGTCGTACTATGGGGTTCTCCTATGGGTGATTCTAATCTCCATAATCACCGTCGTTGTCCACTGGTACTCTTTGGAAAGGGTAGTGGGATACTCGAAGGAAATCTGCATCTCAAGGCTCCGGATGGGACTCCAATGGCCAATGCCTTACTGGCTCTTCTCCAAGACCTCGGTTTCGACGACTTGAGCGCATTTGGAGATAGTACGGGTGAATTTGCGCTGGGTTATTCAAACCCTTTGACGAGCGACGGGCAGTCTCCCTGAAGAGGCCAATGGTCACCAACATTAGAGATTCATAGGACAGAGAGGCATGATGAACGGTCTGCACGTGAATTGGGTTGGCAGCCTAGTGGCGATGATGCTGCTTCTTACAGGGATGACTGCGCCGATCACGCTCCCGGATACGCCTGTAGCCGATGCAGCGCAGGGGGGTGATGTTGATGCACTGCGTATGCTTATCGCTCAAGGAGAGGACGTCAACGTACCTCACGGTGACGGTATGACCGCCCTACATTGGGCAGCCGAGCACGGTGACCTGGAAATGGCGAACCTGCTTATTTATGCGGGAGCTAACCCGGCAGCGGGCACTCGTATAGGGAAGTATTTACCCCTCCACTTAGCGAGTAAGGTGGGTAGTGTTCTTGTCGTCAAAGCTCTATTGGAGGCCGGCAGCGACGTGGATCCGGCCACAAATACCACAGGTGTGCAGCCGATCCATCTGGGTGCTGAATCCGGTGACGCTGAGGTGATTCGTACACTTGTGCAATATGGTGCAGATGTAGATGTGCGAGAGAGGAGTTGGGGCCATACACCACTGATTTTTGCGGCCAGTCAGAACCGGGTGGAGGCAATCCAGACACTCATAGGTTTTGGTGCTGACCCATCCATTCACTCTTGGTCCGTCGATGTGGATCGACGTGCTGAAGTAGATGCGGCTGCAACTGAGCGGTTGCAAGAGGTTCTTCAGCAGTTCCGCGACCAGGAGGTGGACAAGGAAGAGGATTGGACACCTAGTCCGGAACAGGTCCAAGCTGCGGTCCGGGCTGCCAGACGAGTGCAGCGTGCCGATGTGGTGGAAGAGAAAGACATTGATGAAGAACCAGGAGCAGTGGGTGGATGGGGTGGTTTGAATCCTCTACTTCATGCTGCGAGGGCGGGTTATATAGAAGCTACGTTAGCTCTCCTAGAGGGGGGGGCCGATATTGATGTTAAAAGCGAAGGGGACGGGACCAGTCCTTTACTGATTGCCGCAGTCAACGGCCACTTTGATCTTGCTTTAATCCTCCTTGATAGGGGTGCCGATCCGAATGTAGTAAGCGATGCAGGAGCTGCTCCCCTTTATGCCGCCATCAACCTGGAATGGGGACCTAAGTCCCGATATGCTCAGCCACGTAGCCATGAATTCCAGAACACCACATATCTAGAATTCATGGAGTCGCTTCTCGAGGCGGGGGCTAATCCGAACGCTCGCCTTACCAAGGATTTATGGTACAAGTGGTCCGGAAGGAATGCTCTTGGAGCTACCCCATTTTGGCGTGCCTCATATGGGACAGACGTTGCAGCTATGCGTCTGCTAGTCAGTTATGGGGCAGATCCAGGTATCGCCACGGTGAAGGGTCCGGAACGTCGCAGTTCGCCAACTGACACAGTACCAAATGATGGGGATCCTGATGATGAGCTCGACCCTAGCGGACTCCCCTTGGTGCCTGCAGGTGGGCCAAGTACCTATCCTATTCATGCCGCTTCAGGAGTGGGTTATGGTGAGAATTACTCCGAAGGCAACGTGCATCGACATGCGCCGGGTGGGTGGCTGCCTTCAGTGAAATATCTGGTCGAAGAGTTAGGTGCCGATGTGAACGCCAGGGACCAGAATGGGTATACAGCGCTCCACCATGCTGCTGCACGTGGTGACATGGACCTTATTCGCTACCTCGTTGAACAAGGTGCTGATGTCACTGTAGTAAGTCGTAAGGGTCAGACTACAGCAGACATGGCAAACTCTCCAGGGCAGCGGCTGCCACCATTCCCGATGGCGGTGGCGTTACTTGAGAGTTTTGGGTCGATCAATAATCACAATTGTTACGTCTGCTGATCATCAATCACTAAACCTCAAGGAAGCTCCACTCCTTTGAGAACGGCACGCTAGAGAACCGGACCCCACGCTCCGGGGTAACCCGGAGGTTGTCGCTGGGGTTGATCCCAATCCCACGTGCTGCGTCGTACAACCCTGGTTCCATGCTGAACGTCATGTTCTCCTCAAGAACGCTATAGTCGCCGAGTGCGATAAATGGTGGTTGGTGGCCGCTGAAGAACTGTCCTTGTCCATGAGCTGGGCGATGATAGATGTACTCAGCCATGCCTGCATCGACCTGATGCTGGTGGATCTTCGCAGCGATGTCTGAGCAAACGGCACCTGCCTTTGACTCCTCTTCTTGAATTTGAATAGTCTCAGCTACGACCTCCCACATGCGTTCCTGCTCGTTGGTCCATGGACCGATGAGATAATTACGGTAACACTCACCACCCATGCCCCCGAGCTTGATATCACAGTTCACGTACATGGTTTGGCCTCGCTCGAGCTTTTGATAAAAGAACTGGTTCGGGTGAGGATATGCACTTGCTATGCCGGACCTCACGTAGCTCGATGTGACTTCAATACCCACTGCAGAGTGTGGCCGCCCGTCTGCTACGATATCATTCATTAGTAGCTCGATACCAAATGCTTGCAGGGCCTGGCCTAGTTCAAAGTCCGTAAGGTCAGTACCCCGCTCAAGGATATAGTCCCGAGCGAATGCGTGGACTCGGTCAAAGTATCTGTATGCGCGTTGTACGAGCCTCAGTTCTTCCGGGGTTTTGATTTGTTGCATACTTAGGCAGTCAGCTTGAACGTTCACGAAGCGGGTACCTGGGATCACCTTGTTCACACTAGCCATCTGTGATTCGGATAGAGTCCAGTCCACAGCAATGGTTCGGCTTCCTAGTCCCCGGCTTTGGAGTCCCTCCAGCATCCACTCGAACAGATCAACATTAGGTCCTTGGACCACCTGTCCCCGATTTGGGAAACCACCCTCTGCATGTGGATACCCGAAATAGTATTCATTCTCTGTGCTCCACCAGGACTCGATCAGGTCTCGATCGATGCCTGGGGAATACCAGTAGACTGTATCTTCCTCTTGAGTCGGTAACAGTGACCAAGTGGGCCGCTCTCCGCTCCCGCGGAAGCAGCCAGTAAAGTACACTATGTTCTGGTCCGAATTAAGTAAGATGGCCTCTACCCTGAGGTTAGCTAGGCGCTCCTTGAGGGTCCTCGTTCTCATCTGATGCCACTCTAAGGGCAGGCGGTCGTACCCAACCGGTGCGGGCTTGACATGATCTGGGTCCTGACAGAGGAGTCGCTCAGAGTTACCGGGGGTGAGACTCTCTTGTCCGTCCTTATGAGCTGCATTGGCTAGTGTAGAAGCGCTGGTTCTAGAGGACGCTAGCCCAGTGCCCATCTTGCGAATGAAATCTCCGCGAGAAGTGGTCATTCTTGCATCCAATATCCTTTGGGGACGAAAGCTACGGCTTCAGCACCTCTGGAGCGGGAAGACTCCATGGAGGTGATTCAAATTCAGTTAGTGGTGTATGACTACCCCCAGTACCCGACGAGTACGATAGGCTAGTGCGTATTTGTCACCCAAGATTGTGCCTTTTGAGATTACCGTCGCAGTATTACCTGGCCCGCTAGTGTGCCAGTGAACTGGCCATCATCAATGGCGAACTTACCATTAATGAGTAGGTATTCGACACCTTCACTGTACATATTTTCTTCAAAGGTGGCACGATCGCGGATTGTTTCCGGGTTAAACACCATAATGTCAGCTTGGTAGCCCTCTTTGATCATCCCACGGTTGTCTAGTCCTAGTATACTAGCAGGAAGCATTGTCACTTTGCGAACGAAGAATGGAAGCGTGATGACCTGCCTGTCGAATACATAGCGTCGCAAAACACGTGGGAACGTTCCAAAGGCACGGGGGTGGGTTTCGTCACCTACTCCACCATCTGTAGCTGGAGCGATATAATCTCGCGTCAGGTAATGCTCCACATCATCCTCGATCATTGTATACGATAAGATTTTGGCAGCATTTTCTAGTTGTAGGTATTTACCAGCTTCGAAGAGGTTTTCCTGGCGGAGTGTAGCAAGCTCCTCGAGGTTTTTCCCTTCATAGGCTGGGTTAGCCTTGAACTCAGTGACCCACATACGATCAGAGCCACCCCGTGCGAGGATCTCATGGTAGACATCCTTCTCTACCTGAGTAGAAAATGTGGGGTCGTTTATCATGCGTTCTTTGATAAGTGCCATCCGCTCCGGCCGTTTGAGCTCTCTTCCCTCTTCACCTAGATAGGCCTCCCACTTGAACAATTCTGTAGTACGATCAGGGTTAGAGAAGGTGTATGGGTACTGATCAGCAGTGATATCGATACCTTCAGCCCGAGCTTTTTCCATAAGCACTGTGGTTGTCTGACTTTTGCCCCAGAATGGAATGCCTGTCGACTTGATGTGCATGATGTGGACTGGAATCTCTGCGGCTCGGCCGATCTCGATGATTTCTTCCACTGCATCTAAGTGGGTGATGCGACGGGATGGATCACTCTCTACCCACCAGAGCGAGCGTGTCCCCTCGCTCCTGATATGGCTAGAGTAAAATCCACCGAAAATGGCTGCCTCTTTAGCGAGTTCGATGATTTCTTCGGTAGTCGTAAAGTGACCATCCCAATAGTCAAGTGCTGAACTTATTCCAAACGCTCCACCTTCCATTCCCTCACGAACTAGCGTGCGCATCTCTATGAGGTCCGAAGCGCTGGGTGTTACATCATGGCTGTCGATAACTTGGTGCCGAACGCTATCGATACCGACCAACATGGCAGCGTTCGTGCCAATACCATTCCGTGACCATTCTTCAGCCTTTTCTCCAATGCTACTAGTACGGTCCCACGCACTGCCATTCTCACCAATTACTACAGTAGTGATTCCCTGCATCAGGTTGTTGATTGTAGCGCGGGCACGAGGATCCTCGTCATCAAAGCCACTGTTCGCGTGTGAATGCACATCGATGATGCCAGGCA
The DNA here is from genome assembly GCA_913045345.1 of uncultured Gemmatimonadales bacterium. Taxonomy (GTDB): domain Bacteria; phylum Gemmatimonadota; class Gemmatimonadetes; order Longimicrobiales; family Gaopeijiaceae; genus UBA1142. The sequence goes on along the minus strand of CAJWPN010000012.1, from coordinate 10,898 downwards.
TGACATAGAGACCCTCTAGGTCGATCTCCCGTTCAGCACTCATTGTATCGAGGTTTCCTACCACCGCGATGCGTCCATCATCGACCGCAATATCTGCGTGTACCCAAGGGTTACCTGCGCCGTCAAATACACGTCCACCTCTCAGGATGATATCGTAACTTGGCTCCTGTGCGGTACTCGCCAAAGGCATCACTGTTTGAATCAAGAGCATCAGCAGTCCGACGAGCGGAGTTAGATGCCGACGATCAACCTGTATTTTCATCACCACCTCCGAGTCCCATAATGAGATGTATCCTGTGCTGTCCCCCCCCGTTAGCATCATGGAGTACGATTGTAAACTCGAAAACGGGCAGGATATAACGTCATATTTTCATATCCGCTGCTACCTACTAGCCATCCAGTTTATCGACCACCACATCGAACATGCAAAACACTATCAATAGCTCCACCGAGATTCCTATGAACTCTTAGGGTCAAGCGAGCGGTATCATGTTCTTGAGAACGTCAGCGAGTCCTCATACGAGTTAGGGGTCACGGTCTATTGAATAACAACCGTGACCCCCTCCCGTCTGATGGCTGGTTGGGCCTAAGCTCTCAACGGCCCGGCCGGTACGTCCTAGTCGGCGGCAACTGTGCGCCGGACAGATCGTCCGGAACGCTTTCTTCAGCGACAACAGTGTGTGTTAGCGTTCCGATTCCCTCGATGCTGGCATTGATTGTCTCGCCAGCCTGCAGGTACCCAGAGCCTGTTGCGCGCTGGACGCGACCAGCGCCCGTTCCTCCTGACGTCCCGCTTTGTAGGACGTCACCGGGGAATACGGTGATCAGCGACGATGCGTACTCAATTAGCTCTGGAATGTTGTGAATCATGTCACCCGCTCTGGCCTCCTGAACAGTCACGCCATCGATGACCAGGCTTTGGTGCAACTGCTCCATCGGATCGCCGTAGAACTCCTTTGGAACAATCCACGGCCCTTGGGGCGCGAACGTGTCATGGCCTTTACCGACAAACCAGTCCTGACCGGATCCGTAACCACCTGGAGGACGTCCACCACGATCAGATACATCCATAGCAACCATGTAGCCGAAAACGTGGTCGTAGGCTCGCCTTGCAGAGATGTACTTACCCTCAGTACCGAATACGATCGCCAGTTCGACCTCCCATTCGATTCGGTCACGGCCATAAGGCATCACGATGTCATCGCCGCTGCCGATGATCGCGCCGCGGGTCGGCTTGAGGAAGAGGTAGGGTACCCCCCGATTCTCCTGTCGCTGCCGAGTCCTCTCCGCTAGTTGCTCCTCGGTGCAGCCTTCACATGCGTGTGTGTAGAAGTTGACTGCGGCATTCATGTTCTTGCTGGGATACATAATCGGAGGAAGGATGTCCACATCTTCGACACCGTGAACGTAGTTTGCTTCAAGTAGGTCATTGCCCACCACATTGTTGACGATCTCGTAGATCCGGGACTTCAGACCATCCTCGTAGTGCTCAATTAGCTCAATCATGTTTGCTGGTGCGTCGATATGCTCGTACGCCGGATCGGCTTCAAGCGCCGAGTTCGCTGCCGCGAGGTCGATGATCAGAGCGTCCCTGAGGACGACCCCTACCGTCTGTGCACCGTCGATCCCGAAGGTCCCGACCTTGAACGGCTCAACACTTGTCGTTCCGTCTACTTGAGTCTGGTTCGCGGCCTGTGGTGCACAACTCGCTATGAGTACGAGTGCAGCGAAGGTAAGTATGCGTTGCATGTGACTTCCCCTATTGGTTGGTCCGGTTCAAAAATCTGACAGTGGCCGGATAAGAAGATCAGTCCCTGTCAGGTTCTCCGGCAGTGACCGTTACCGGCACGTATGCGTTTGTCCAGCAACATTGGTCGCCCGGGGTACTATCATTGGCTCCGAAGTTGTCGACGCGACCACGTAATACATATTCGCCGGGCACGGTAAAGGTCACGCTTGTGGTTGCCTGTCCTTCCTTTTCGTCGAGAGAAATCCTGCCAGGGTCGAAGGTGACCTCGCCTGCTGGGCCTTGATATTTAATCCAGGTAACAGCTGGCTTGATGTTGGCGTTACGTTCGTCAAACGAAGCACGTTCCGAGACCTCTCTCATCCAGATGTCTATTTCCATAGGTACGCCCACAGTAGCGACTCGTGGTTCTGACCATATCCCCTGAATGTGCTGGCCTTCCGCTCCAGAGGCTGAGAAGCTGGCCATCGGGGGCAAGGATCCCATCGCCCTAGGACCGTAATCAAGCTGAAGAGGTGAATAGCCGACTCGGGCCGGGATAGAAAGTGTCTTATCGTTAGCCGTGATGGTCCAAGTGACTCTTTGTTGACCATCGGCATAAGATGCGGGCACCGTCACATGAAAGACTCCACGGTCCCTGCGAGCGCGACGCGAGGTAAAATGGGTTGGTTGTTTTCCGTTAAATTCAGCCGGCTCAATGAAATTGTCAGGCCCAATCGGGATGTCGAGAACTTGTTGCGAATTCAAGTTGAAGAAGCCAAATGACAGTGTATATGTGCCGTCCTCGTTTGCGTACCATCCTTCCAAGAATGGTGCGACTGGCTCGCCTGAAGTTGGGACCGGAGAGAGTGGCATTCTCATGCCGTTTCCGAACCGAGAGTTGTTCGGGTTCTGCGCTATCAACGCAGGAACCGCGACAAATAAGGTCAACATGAGAACAACGCCGGTCTGCATTTTATGATTTTTCATAGCTTTATTCCCGTTACTTTTACCTAGGCCAGATGTATCGAAGGAGCCCCCATATCAGAAGGCTCCTTCGATCATTCATCTCTTATATTTCGCCTGTTTCTTCAGGCATAGACAAGTCTTAGTTGCTTCCGTCTCCATCATCACTTGTGACTTTGGACTTGGCTTCTCTCTCAGCCTTGATACGCTCAATTCCTTCTTCGTCCAGGTGCGTAACGGCAATCCACGCGTGTGACATTTCATCCACCGTGCGACTGCCTCGAGCATAGAACATCTCTGAGTCGGTGAGCGGGTTGTCCGCAGTGTTTTCATACCAACCGGTCATAACAAGTACAGTACCTGTTGGCAGCAGAGGAGCTTTGTCATCCTCGAAAATGTAGCTATGGTGCCACCTGGCATCGAAGTCCGACACCATACTAAGCATTTCCTGTCTACCATCTGGGTAGATTGCCTTGATCTGCATTCCATGGAGATGCACATGCCCATGCGGCTGGAAGCTGTCGATCCGAACCGGGTGATCCCAACGGTAAAAACCTTGGGTCATAGAGGTTCCACCGGGCTCTAAGAAGATGTCTCCCGAAAGCGGATAGAGTCTCAGGTTTTGTGTGAATTCAGGCTCATATCCTTCAGGATAGAACCAGATTCCTAGCTCAATCTGATCACCTTCAACCTCGTAACCCATTGGGTAGTAGTGCGTATCCCATTCGATCTTATCACCGGGCTTAATTAGGCGCGCGGCATCCTCAGGGACGATCTCTCCAATCTTACCCATCGCATACTCGGACAAGTTACCGAGAGGCTGATAATCCCCATCATCTTTAAGCCTTAAGAGTTTGGGGTTTGCGTGGTGCACAACTTGACGCCCTGCTGGGAATGAAGGCCGTACCTCCATCGCCCGAATCCACCTCTCTGAGGTCACCTCAGTTGGCACAACCGGACGCCACCACATGTCACCGCCTTCAGCGGGGACATCGAATGGCAGAGTTTTGATAACATGGTCAGGCGGACCGAGATACTCTTCCTGCTGCCACATCTGTTCGTCACGCCAAACCATAGGCTCGGGCATGTCCGCGAGATCTCCCTCCGGAGTGCCATTGTCGACCCAAGTCACGATGGCATCGATCTCTTCATCACTGAGTCTCCAGTCATTCTTGAGATCCTGGATGCCATTACCAGCGTCGTAGTGGTAAGGAGGCATCAATCGCCGTGCGACCTGATCTTTGATCCGCCGTGCGTAACGCCGAACGTCCCGGAAATCCATAAAGGACATCGGTGCTACCGACGCCGGACGGTGACAGATCTGGCAGTTCTGTTGGATAATAGGTGCGACATCACGTGTATATGTGACATCCTCATCCACGCCTGCCTCCTGCGCTGACAGGGTTTGGCCTGGAATCGCCAGTACGGCAAGCAAAGCCAGAACTAGGGCTCCAGAGAACAGAGAGCGGTCGGTCAGGCGTATAAACCTGGTCGCCATAATTGCTTCCTCCCAACAAGAAGAGACCTTAATAACTACAACTCCCCTACAATGTTATGGCATGCTACTCTGTATTTGGCTGAAATTCAAGGGTACGGCCTGTATTGTACGAGAGTGTGGCGGGTAACCTGAGTACCTAGATAAAGGTACGTAATCAGTGTGCAAAAGTAGCCTGAACGTGTAGGATGTCCCTAAATCCAAGGATTATTCGAGATAGTATGGGTTCAGAAGAGCAACGAGAGGTCTCTCATGACCGAGGTTGACGGTCCGGAAACAGCTAATTCCATGAATCGCCGCAAGGCGGTCAAAACCTTTGTGGGTCTTGGATTGGCTTCAGCGCTTACAGACTGCGCTCCAGCCTCTCAGGGTTCGGCCGGAGGGATGCCAGGACCGCCCCCTGCTCAAGGCCCACAACCGGACCCAAAATCTGAGGTAGCCCCTTCACTAGATGAACATGAGCACCCAGCTGATGGGGATGTGCTTGTATTCGCATTCGGAAGTCGTAAGGGTGAGGTTGTTACACCAGCTGATGTGCCTCTGGATGGGCCTCAGGTCTTCGCTTATGCGGGTGATGCTGATGGAGCCCATGGTGCGTCTGATGCGTCACGAATTGATCAGATCGTACTTCTACGTTTGGATCCGCTGAGTCTTAGCGAGGAGACAGCTCTGCATTCTGCAGAGGGAATTGTTGCTTACTCCGCAATTTGCACACATGAGGGTTGTGACATTAGCGATTGGAGCAGTGAGAGTCGTCGCCTGATTTGTCCCTGCCATGACTCAGAATTTGACCCGACGGATAACGGACAGGTTACGGAGGGCCCAGCGCGTCGAAGGCTTGCTGCTCTCCCACTCAAGCTTATAGATGGTCAGCTAGTAGTCTCAGGTGGCTTCACCGGCCGCATTGGTTTCCGCAGTCCGTGATCGAAAACTCAAGGATGTCATACAGGAATAGATGATGAAGCTAGATCGATACTCAGTAGCTATCCGATTCATTGTTTTGGTTGCCTTAGTCGTTCCACAGCTAGGTGTAGCCCAGCAGTCTACCACCTCATATGCGGTGGTCACAGATGAACGACTTAAGGAACCAGAGCCTGAGAACTGGCTTTTTTACCGTGGTACTTATAACGGATGGGGGTATAGCCCCCTCGAGCAGATTAATAGTGGAAACGTCGAGTCACTCGTTCCTATTTGGGCTTTCTCAACAGGTGTAAACGGCGGGCACGAGGCAGTGCCTATCGTGAATGACGGGATCATGTTTGTGACAACACCAGGGAATCAGGTGATTGCAATTGATGCTCGGACTGGGGATTTGATGTGGTTGTACCAGCACGAGCTCGCTGAAGATGCGATCGCATACCACTACACGAATCGGGGTGTCGCGTTGTATGGGGATAAGGTCTTTACCGCTACCCTCGATGCAAAGGTCGTCGCTCTCGACGCAACCAGTGGTGAAGTTGTCTGGGATGCTTCTGTAGCTGACAACGCTGCGGGATATTACATGACACTCGCCCCACTGACTGCAGAGGGGAAGGTCATGGTGGGCGTCTCGGGTGGAGAACTCGGAATCCGTGGTTTTGTTGTCGCACTCGATACTGAGACAGGTGAGGAGGTATGGCGAGCGCATACGATACCCGCCCCGGGGGAGCCGGGTAACGAGACTTGGCCAGGTGATTCTTGGCGCACAGGCGGTGCTGCGGTCTGGCTCACAGGACACTATGACCCCGACCTGGGGCTTACTTACTGGGGGACAGGCAATCCCGGTCCATGGATGGGCGACGCACGTCCAGGTGATAATTTATACACCAATTCCGTGCTTGCCTTGGATGTTGAAACGGGTGAACTAGTCAGTCACCATCAATATCACTGGAACGGATCCTGGGATTGGGATGAAGTTTCGACGCCTCTGCTCATTGATGTTGAGAGGGAGGGTCGCGCCTTTCCAGCGCTCGTCCACCCAGGTCGCAATGGATACCTATGGCTGCTTGAGCGCAGCGCTGACGAAATCTCGTTCGTGGACGCTTGGCCATACGTACGCCAGGATGTTTTTACGAGTATCGATCCGGAGAGTGGGCGTCCCACTTATGACGAAGCAAAGAAGCCGGGTATAGGATTCAGAGCACCTTTTTGTCCGTCGCTTTGGGGCGGGAAAGATTGGCCGCCTGCGGCCTACAATCCCGGGACTGCACTGCTCTATATCCCGGTTAATGAAAATCTTTGTGGATCGATTTTGGGTAGGGAAGTTGAGTACGAGCCAGGTCGAAGTTTTACAGGTGCCGAGTCACAGATGACAGTCTGGCCTGGGGCGGAACACATCGGTGAACTCCAGGCCTGGGATATGAACACGGGCGAGGAGGTTTGGACGCGGGAGTTCGAGTCCCCGAACTGGGGCCCAATCCTTACGACGGCTGGCAACTTGGTTTTCATGGGAGGGACGACAGATCGTAATTTCCGAGCGTTCGACGCACGAACCGGAGACCAACTTTGGGAGCACGGGACGAACTCGGGAGTGATCGGCGTACCGTCGACCTATATGATCGACGGTGTCCAATATATTGCTGTGCAGTCAGGTTGGGGTGTGGACGCAGCATCGATGACCCGGCGCATCAACCGAGATCTTGGCATTGAGACATTCGTACCGGAGGGAGGCGTCATCTGGGTGTTTGCGCTCCAAAACTGAGGTAGCCATGGAAAAGTACAGTAAGCTTATCCGAAGTAGGATCGTAATTACTGCTCTGGTTCTAATCGTGTTCGGGATGCTTACAGCATGCACGACTGACTCCCAGTCCGAAGATGATTCGACAATGAATGCCGAAGAGATCCGCTCATTCGCGATTTCAGTACCCGATGAAGTGCTTACAGACTTGAACGATCGTCTGGAGCGGACGCGCTTCCCAGACCAGATCCCCGGAACTGGATGGGACTATGGCATGAACCGGGAATACTTGAAGGAACTCATTGAATACTGGAAGGATGAATTCGATTGGCGAGACCAAGAGGAGAAACTCAACAGTTTTGATCACTTCAAGACAGCGATCGATGGGCTAGATGTCCATTTTATCCATGCACGTTCGCCGGTCGATGGGGCGATCCCGCTACTCCTCACTCACGGCTGGCCGGGTTCGTTTGTTGAGTTTATTGATATCATAGGCCCACTGACCAATCCTGAAGCGTACGGAGGGAATCCGGCGGATGCGTTCCATGTCGTGATCCCCTCTCTGCCAGGGTATGGCTTTTCTGATAAACCTGAAGAGCGCGGATACAATCCTGAGCGAATGGCAGATGTTTTGGCTTCACTGATGGGACGATTAGGCTACGAGCGTTACGGTGCACAGGGGGGTGATTGGGGTGCGATTATCGGTCGAGTCTTGGCGGGGAATTACGCTGATCGCTTGATAGGGTTGCATTCCAATTTTCTCTTGGGTGGACCGCCAAGGGGTGTGGCAGATCCCCAGGAAGGGGTCCCCGTTGAGGAACTGGAATTCAGGCAAGAGCGTGCCCGCGCATTCGCCAATGAAAGTGCATATCAATCTCTTCAGGGTACAAAACCTCAATCTTTGGGTTACGGGCTTAATGACTCTCCGGCCGGCTTAGCTGCCTGGATTGTCGAGAAGTTCCACGGCTGGAGTGACCATGATGGTGATCTTGAAAGTGTGTTTACCAAGGATCAGCTACTCACCAATGTTACTCTTTACTGGGTCACTCAAACGATTACTTCAGCTAGTAGGATCTATTATGAGTCACGTAGAACGCCGGCAACTCGACCGGTCGGGTTCATAGAAGTCCCAACTGGGGCTGCGATCTTTCCGAAAGAGATCAGTTTTACACCGCGCAAGTGGGCAGAGGCCCAGTATAACATCGTTCACTGGACAGTTATGCCTCGCGGAGGACATTTCGCCGCACTAGAACAACCTGATCTACTTGTTCAGGATATCCGTGACTTTTTCGCAGGCCTGCGCTGATCTCCTAGAGTTCTCTACATATCAACGCCGACCGACATCGCTTTCACGCCATTCTTGGTCAGCTGGCTCACTCGGGTCTGACCTCAGGAAACGAATGAGTTCGGCATGAAACTGATCCGGAATCTCGAACGCTGGAGCATGTCCAATCTCCGGAAAGATAAACAACTCAGCATTCTGTAGTTCTTCGGCCACGTGTCGTGCAGCTGCAGGATAGTCATTAACCAGTCTGTCGTCTGCTCCGCCTATAACGAGTGCTTTAGTAGCGATATGCTGCCATTCATAGACTACGGGATCCTCGAATAAGATCTGACGCTGTGCGGCCCTGACTTTGGCCATCTGCGGCCAATGGCCGCTCAATGTCAGACCGTACTGATACCTCACCCACTTGAGGTATTCCGGCTTCCAGCCTTGCGGATAGTAGCGCACATGACCCGAGAGGACGGATCTATAACTGGTTCCTAGTGCGCTCTGATATGCTGCATCAGGATCAGTCCATGCACGACCATGCCGTGAGTCAGTTAACCCAATCTGATTAACCATCACCACATGAGTGGTGGTCTCGGGATAGGTGGAGGCGAAGCGCGTCGCGACCATTCCTCCCATCGAATGACCAACGATCGCCGTCCGCTCAATGCCGAGTTCGTCGAGAAGTGCTTTCGTGTGACGCGCGGGCATGTGGAGGTTGTAGTGGATCACAGGCTTAGACGAGCGTCCGTAGCCAAGTCGGTCAACGGCTATCGCACGGAACCCTGCTTCGGTGAGTGCTTTGATCGTGACCCCGAATGCGGCCGCGAAAAAGTTCATCCCGTGAAACATTACTACGGTTTGCCCATTCGGTTGGCCTACTGGTGCTACATCCATATAGGCAACCCTGTAGTCCTCTCCATTCAGACTTACATCGAGATACTCAACCGGATAAGGGTAGGGGACGTTTGAGTAGTCAATTGCCGTAGGGCCCCAGTCGGCTGGTGGCTCCGAGGGCGGGGTCGACTGCCCAGCGGTTCCAAGAGGACTAACAAATGCCACCGTAGCAACAATCATGAGTACTTGGAATTTTTTAGTCAGGGACAAAGGTGCTTGTTCCATATCCAGCTTTCCTATCTAGGGGTTTATCTGCGTCCTCGCCTTGAGGGTAGTACGATCGCATCACCAGGATGGGGTCGCACGCCTTCAGAATCTAGCATCTGGTAGAAGGCTGGAAGGCGATTCAATATTAGTTCGTTAAGCTGTTCAAGTAGATTCGGCATCGCATCCCAAGCTTCGTCTACCTGCCAAAGTTGATCGGATGTGGGCAGCGTGGAAGACGCCTGAATATCATCGGCGATTCCAGCGTTGTTTCTGATTGTTCTGAGTTCGCTCTCTATTGAAGAGAGATCATCCTCAATCGCTTCAAGCTCGGCGGTTAGAGTTTCCGGTAACTCCCCGTGCTCAGAGATAAGATTGCTTGCTTCAGTGAGTTGGTCAGCCAAGCGCTCCATTGCCTCAGTCGCCTCGAAAATAGGCTTCGCCAGTGTATGCAGGCTCATCAGGGTTTCTTGGCGAGCCATTCGATTTGCGTTGGTCATGAGACGTCGCGGATCTGCTGTGATCTCAACTGTGGTTGAGTAGCTCTGCGCTCCCACATCCATCGTCACTGTGTATGTTCCAGGAAGGACGATGGGCCCCTGGGGCGGTCCTCCTCCGAAGCCGCCACCTCCCTCATTGGGTGTTTCATCTGTCTCATAAGGTGCATCGTAACGCCAATCCCATACTACCTCATTGATCCCGGCAAGACTGGGTGTGGTCAGGGTTCGGACATGCTCACCTCGTGCGTCTTCAATCGTAAGAGAAAATTCTCCTGAGTCGGGTGTTGGCCCTTCATTTCCCGATTCTTGTGTTGCGGAATTTTCAGCTGGATTACTCTCATCTTGGTCATCACTCAGGTAGTAGCGGATCACTGCGCCACGCGGAGGATTCGAAGCAGAGTATGTAGCTCCGTAGAATGGCCAATCCCCTTTTTGTGCCCACATCGTAACAGGTTTCTGGGGGAAGAGTTGGCCGGCCTCATTGAGTAGTTCTGCGGATAAATGCTCAAGCGGAGTGACATCAGCTAAGATCCACGCGCTGCGTCCGTGCGTGCCAACAATCAGATCGTTTTCTCGGGGATGAATTGCTAGGTCATCAACGGGCACAACCGGCAGATTGCTCTTGATGCGCGTCCAGTTTTGGCCACGGTCAATCGAGATGTAAACACCAATCTCGTTTCCAACGAAGAGGAGATCGGGTGAGCGATGGTGCTCAGCGATCACATTGACCGACCAGCCGTGCGGTAGGCCTGTCGCAATCGCACTCCAGCTCTGTCCGAAGTCTTCTGTAACAAACACATATGGCGCGAAGTCCCCGTTTCGGTGCCCATCGAACGTAGCATAAGCACGTCCCTGGGCATGTGCGGAAGGTGCCACACGACTCACGTATGTGCGTTCTGGAAGTCCGGGAATGTTACCTACTACGTTTTCCCATATCGCTCCGTCATCCATAGTCACCTGAACATTTCCGTCGTCAGTGCCAGCCCAGATTTCACCAGATGTTATCGGAGACTCATTAACGGTAGTGAGGTTGCCGTATGTTGAGATCCCATCATGGATCGACATCTGCGGCTCTGAACCGGGCACATCCATGATCGCTAGGGTGTCCCGGTCGATATTCTTGGTTAGGTCCATTCCACCGACTTCTTCCCAGGTCATCCCTCGATCACGTGAGCGCATGAGAT
>CAJWPN010000011.1:0-50076 GCA_913045345.1 uncultured Gemmatimonadales bacterium | reverse complement strand
CCCTAAATGCGAGGGTGCCATTGTTCTGATTAATCAGAACAATACGAACTTCATCAAGATTTGAACTGCTATACAACTGGTTACTGCCAACTGGCGTCACCTCACCAATCCCTGAGCCCATCAGCACCACCAAGGCTGCACCTTCTGCTCCATGTGGTGACGTCAATGTCGCCGTCAGAATCCCAGGGCCGGGTGGTGATTGATCCGCACACGCCATTAGCAGTGAGAGGGCCAAGAAAGTCGCGAAGCGATGAGATTTCATAGATGTATGCATCCAGCAGAATTGCATATGCGATATCGGGCGTTAGAACGGTTAACAAGCACGGACTTTACAGATAACACCACCGACTGAGTCCTATGATATCGGTCTCTCTACCGGTTGAACCTTCACCGCCCACATACCTGAATTAATATCGCTGAAAAATATATTTCCCTTCCAGGGCATTACACTCCAGGCACCGGGAGAATTGGGGATGTATCCAATTGGGTCATGTGCCTTAAAGACAGCGATCTCTCTACCTTGTGTGTAGAGATTGCCCATCAGATCACCAGAGATATCAACCATCCGCACGCCCCCCTCATAGTAAGCCTGGTAGAGGACGTCGTCCTCAACCCAAATATTGTGCGTTCCGAACTCGCTAACCTCATAGCGTGCGAGCTGTTCTGGCTTCATTGGATCAGTGAAATCGACGATCTGGATATAGCCGGACGTCGCTCTTGGATATCCACCCTTACCCGTAATTGGATCGAACTGCTGGCGGTGGTCCGGACCAGTCCCTTCCCACGCGAGCCCCTGACGCTGTACGCGTTCGTCCCCAGCAATTAACAGGAAGCGCCCGGTAGACTCTTGGTAATAAGGGAAAACCGCGTGTGTCGAGCCCGTTGTTAATGGGAAGGACGTCACAAATGCGGGATTTTCAATTGAGCCACCGTACCTTCCGTTTCCGACATCAACCACAACCACGCCCGTCTCCCACTCAGCTGAATACACGAGGCCATCATGAACCCATATGTCGTGTACTCGAGAATTCGGGTGATTGTACTCGCTAACGAATTTGGGCTGATAAATATCCCGTACATCGATGATGACGTACTTATCACCACCTGCAAGGGCAAATAAATACTCATCGGTAGCAAACATGTTGTGGACACCCCCGGTCACCCCATTTCCTTCGAATGTCGATGCCACGACAGGGTGTCCAGGATCTGCGAGGTCGAGAATTACAACACCATTCCGCCGGTTTGACGCTCCTTCGCGGGATACCGCACCGTAACGACCGTCTGGAGAAACCTTTATGTCATTCGTTGTGCGTGCATCAACGAACACTGAATCGGTCTTAAAAATATTCCCCGGATCAGTCACATCCCAGACCATTGAAACACCGTCTCCAAACTTCGAACCAGTCATGGCATAATCTCGTCCGTCGACTCCCTGCCAAATCCAAAAATCAGTCGTGAAAATTCGGTCTTCAGTTCCTTGGCCTACAACCTCAAGCCTCCGCACCGCGTTCCGAGGTACAACCTGAAATGAGAACTCGGCGGAAGCTCCACCGGTCGAGGCAACCGCTGTGTACACGCCCGGTACATCCGCAACCATCCTTCCGTCTAGCATCTGGGCAGGCCCTGAAGGTGCTACGATCGAATCATCTGGCTGGTATACGTAACTCCAAGAAATCGGGGCATTCTCTACGATGGCACCACTCGCATCGCGCGCGATTGCTACAAAGCTCTGAACGTCTCCCGTCCGTATCCGTTCCTGTCCCATTGTCATGGCTAAAGAACTGACGGGTGACGCCTCAACGGTATGAGTCAGCATACCGCTCACACCTTCACTCATGGCGCTGATCGTGACTGTACCAGTCCCTATAGCTCGGACATTTCCGAAAGCATCGACCGCTGCGATGGTCTCATCAGAACTCGACCATGAGATTTCTGGGTATGGGCGAGTAGATCCGTCCGCATGAGTAGCTACAACATCATGTACAACCCGGGCACCTTCAAAAAGCCGGACATCAGCTGTGTGAATCCTTACGTTCGTGATAGCTGGCCAAGCAACATGCACAGGGATATTCAGAGTTATAGGCTCCTCACCATCCGCAGGGATACTCGACACGAAAACCTCAAAGTCGCCCGCTTGGAGTGCGGTAACCTGACCGTCTGCAAACTGTAAGGCCCCGCGCGCTCCAGAGATTCTTAACGGAGTAGAAATCGCCCGACCATCCTGATCAAATGCGACAACAACCAGATCAGCCGATTCTCCTGCCCGCATTTGCAACTGTTCGGGTTGAGCCTCTATACGAGCAACAGTCTGAGCGGCACATGGGATGACCGACGCTGCGATCATCACAAAGACAAGTAGCGAACGCTTCATGATCCGGCACTCCGATTTTACAGGATTTCTACTAACTGACTTGTTAACCAGGACAGCTTCTGCGGGCAAGCAGTTGGCCTTCTTCAGCCATTCAATACCTTCTTCGCAGCACGATATCCCTCCTCTAGAAAATACTCTATGCTATCGAAATCAAATGTCCCATACCCCTCTAACTGAGGCCTAATGTAAATCAGTGGAGGACCGTCCCACTCGGTAACGAGTTCCTGCCGCCGCCGCCAGGTCATAATAGCAAAAATCCTTTGGTGAACGGCAAGCATTCCCTGCTCCAGAATCGATTCGACATCACCTGTCTCACCGGCACCTACATCAACCCCAATGATGCTGCTTGCGCCAGCCTCATGCGCTCGCTGAAGGGCTAGCGGGTGCGAAGTTCCTCCATCAATGAATGCTCTCCCATCGACTTCGAGGGGGGGATAGAACACAGGTAAAGCAGAGGAAGCATACACGGCATCAACAAGCGATATATCCATTCTTCCTCCTGTCCCAAACCACTCTGTAGACCCATCCCCTAGGTCGACAGCATTGATGAGCAAGGGGATGCCCATCGCCTCCCAACCATTCTCTGGAAGTATTTTCGAGAAGTAATCCCTAAGTGTTGCTCCTCGGAATACACTCCTCTGGCGGATCCCATTGATCCATGCAACCCTCCGATTTAGCTGGACAACATCATGCTTATCCATAGCCAGAGCGATATCCCACATGCCCCTCCAGTCCATACCACTTGCTGCAAAGGCCCCGATTAGCGACCCAATACTGGTTCCTACGATCCCCGCCGGATGGATTCCAGCCTCTGAAAGCGCCCGAAGTACTCCCACTTCAGAAATCCCTCTCAGGCCTCCTCCTCCTAGTACAAGCCAAGGATTATCACCAAAGTCCTTAAGACTTCTGAAAATGCCCATATTATGCGGATTTACAGTGTGTTCTGACCGCACTTGACCCCCCTCTTAGCGTTTTCTACGTTTCCGTATCTGAAAAGCAGAATCATTCTTAATAACCGGAGCCCCAGGGCTCCGATTCGTGTCTAGAGAACCTATGAGTGATACTCATATTCTGAAGATTGAGAGTCTTGAAGCCAAGGTGGCTGAAGAGAGCCTAGATATCCTGAATGGAGTCAACCTTGAAATCGGCAAAGGTGAAGTCCATGCAATCATGGGTCCTAATGGCTCTGGGAAGAGCACCTTAGCAAAGGTGCTCGCGGGACACCCCGGCTATGAAGCCACAGCTGGAAGCGTCCTATTCAAGGGTCAAAACTTACTTGAATTGGATGCAGATGAACGATCGCGAGCCGGCATTTTTCTAGCATTCCAGTACCCGGTTGAAATCCCAGGGGTGTCTATCGCTAATTTCTTACGCACAGCACTTCAGGCACACCTCACTGAGGAGGAGGAACTCGATATCTTTGAGTTCTCCGATATACTCACTGAGCGTATGTCGATGCTGGAGATGGACATCTCTTTTGCGGAACGTCATGTAAACGATGGATTCAGTGGTGGTGAAAAGAAGCGAAATGAAATCCTGCAGATGGCGGTCCTAAAACCAACACTCGCAGTAATGGATGAAACTGATTCGGGTCTCGATATTGACGCCTTAAAGATTGTAGCAAATGGTGTGAATAAGCTTACTGAGGAAGATCCGGACATGTCGATCCTACTCATTACTCACTATCAGCGCCTTTTGAACTACATCAAACCTGATTTCGTCCACGTTATGGTAGACGGAAAACTTGTGCGGTCCGGCGGAGCAGAGATCGCGTTAGAGTTAGAGGAAGATGGTTACAAGAACTGGAAAGACTCCGAGCTAGTATCGTCGGGCGTCTCTAAGACAGCCTAAAGGAGAGGATACCCCCTCATGCCTCAAAACGAGACGATCAGAGACCTCCAGCTTGATGAATACAAATACGACTTTGTAACAGATGCAGAACCGGTCTACCGAGCACGTAAGGGCCTGTCAGAGGAAGTCGTCCGGGAAATCTCAGCCCATAAGGAGGAGCCAGAGTGGGTGCTCGACTCCCGCCTGAAGGCACTCAAGGTCTACGAATCGAAGCCAATGCCGACGTGGGGAGGCAACCTTTCAGAGCTCGATCAAGTACTGGACGAAATCTATTTCTATGTCCGCCCTCAGGACCGAATGGAGCACTCATGGGAGGACGTCCCTGAGGAAATCAAGGATACATTCGAGAAGCTTGGGATTCCCGAAGCCGAACGGAAGGTTTTAGCTGGTGTCGGTGCACAGTATGAATCAGAGATGGTATACCATTCACTCCGTGAAGAGTGGGAAAAACAGGGCGTAATATTCGATTCAATTGAAGACGGACTGAAGAATCACCCGGACCTCTTCCGTGAGTATTTTGGGACGGTGATCCCCACCCAAGACAACAAGTTCTCTGCCATGAATGCCGCAGTGTGGTCCGGGGGCTCATTCGTATACATACCACCCGGTGTGCATTTGGAAACACCGCTGCAGGCATATTTCCGGGTTAACCAGGAACGAATGGGCCAGTTTGAGCGGACACTCATAATCTGCGATGAAGGAGCCAGCGCTCACTACATCGAAGGCTGTACGGCGCCCGTTTACTCGACTGAATCGTTCCATTCTGGTGTTATAGAAATTGTTGTGAAGAAAAATGCTCGCTTCCGCTACACAACCATCCAGAATTGGTCCAACAATATGTACAACCTCGTGACCCAACGGGCTTTGGTACACGAAGGCGCAAACATGGAGTGGCTGGACGGAAATTTGGGCTCAAAGCTGACGATGAAATACCCTTCCTGTTATTTGGTCGGAGAGGGAGCTCACGGAGAAATTCTCTCGATCGCATATTCGGGTGACGGCCAGCATCAGGATACCGGTGGCAAGGTTGTCCATGCGGCTCCACACACGACTTCGTCGATTGTCTCTAAATCGATATCTAAGGGACATGGCCGATCCACATACCGAGGGCTCTGTAAGGTCCATGAAGGGGCCCACCATGCACGTTCGAACGTCGAATGTGACGCACTATTGATCAATGATACTTCTCGTACCGATACCTATCCGTATATCGAAATCGAGGAGAACGATGCCAACGTGGGTCATGAAGCCTCGGTATCTAAGATCGGTGAAGAACAACTATTCTACCTTACCAGCCGTGGTATCTCGGAAGAAGAAGCGATGGCCATGATCGTCCGAGGATTTATCGAACCGATCGCAAAAGAGTTGCCGCTCGAGTACGCAGTCGAGTTGAACAGGCTGATCGAGCTGGAGATGGAAGGATCAGTCGGGTAACCCTGACTCCAACTCCAACTCCAAACCCATACATGACTGACACTATTCTCAGTGAAGGTGTGACCGAAGCGCTTAATTTCGGGGCTGTTGAGCGCCTGTGCACAGGAGAGCCAGAGTGGCTCCGTAAGCGTCGCGAGCATGCTTGGACTTTGTACGAACAAACTCCTATGCCAACCACCAAACTAGAGGAATGGCGCTACACCGATCTCCGAAAGAAGCTGGAGTTGGATGCACTGTCACTTTCACAAGCCACACTCGCACCGGACGATCCCACAGCATGGCCCAAACGCCTCCAGAAGGCGATGAAAGAAGATCGACAAGCTTCGGGGCATATCGTCGTGATCGATGGCCATGTTGTGCATTCCGATCTTGAGGCTGAGCTGATAGGCAAAGGTGTGATCCTATCTTCCCTTCACGACGCGATAGAACAACATCCAGATCTCGTGGACAACTACCTTGCAACCGAAGTAGTGCCTCCTGAAGAGGGAAAGTTTGCTGCACTAAATGCTGCACTATGGAGCGATGGGATCTTCTTGCACGTGCCAGCAGAAGTTCAGCTCGATACCCCTATTAGAGTGACACGTTGGCTGAGTGAGGCTGGGGTTGCTCAATTCGGCAGGGTCCTAATCCTCGCTGAAGGTGCAAGCCGCGTTTCATATGTTGACGAAATATTATCCGATGATTTCTCTGAGCAGACACTCGCTTCCAACGCAGTGGAGATCATCGCCAAGGAAGGGGCACAGGTGCAGTATGTATCCGTTCAGCGCCTAGGCCGAGGTGCATTCTACCAATCGGTTCAGCGCACTCTCGCTCATCGTGACGCTACACTTGATACGCTCAACGTAGCCCTCGGTGCGTCGGTTTCCCGTGTTGACCTCAATGCCCGCCTTCTTGGAGAGGGTGCGAATTCAGATATGCTCGGGCTTTACTTCGGAGACGACGACCAACACTTCGATTTCAACACAAGCCAGGATCACATTTCACCACATACTGCTAGCGACTTGCTCTATAAGGGTGCCCTCGACTCAGCGAGTCGGGCAGTGTTCCGTGGCATTATCAGGGTGCAACCAACAGCCCAGCGCACAGACGCTTATCAGACAAATCGGAACTTACTACTCTCCGGAAACGCTAGAGCCGATTCACTGCCCAACCTTGAGATCGAAGCGGATGACGTAAAATGTTCTCACGGAGCGACAATCGGCGAACTCGATTCCGATGCGAAATTCTATCTTATGAGTAGGGGCCTTAGCCGGATCCAGGCCGAGAGGCTGGTGGTGCTCGGTTTTCTGGGAGAAGTTCTCTCCAAGCTCCCACTTGGTGGCGTTGTTGAAAAAGTCACTCGGGTAATTGAAGAGAAGCTATCCCACCACGAACAGTGACCATCAAAACTCGAGGGCAAAACACGTGAGACTCTTTTCTAGCTACATTGCTCATGTCTAGCTGGGTACGTGTCGCGGCAGTCGCCGATTGTGACATTGGCACCCTGAAGGCCGTTATGGTCGAAGGCACCCCTGTCGTGCTGGCCAATGTCGACGGGGATATCTTTGCGCTCGAAGATGAATGCTCTCACGAGGAATACCCGCTCTCGGATGGAGAACTAGAAGGTAAGGATCTGGTGTGTATCTATCACGGGGCCCGGTTTGAGTGCGCCACAGGCCGTAACAAGAGCTTGCCGGCTATACGGCCCGTTAAGTCCTTTGCAGTCCAGATCCAGAACGATGAGATTTACATTGATCTAAGCTGATTTTCCGATGACCACAGCCACATTCGACCCGGTCATGATCCGCCGGGAATTCCCGACGCTTGAACAGGTCGTCAACGGTCGACCACTCGTTTATCTGGATAATGCCGCAACGTCACAAAAGCCCAAGGTCGTGCTAGACGCACTGCGAGCCTACTACGAGGACGACAATTCAAATGTCCACCGTGGAATCCATGAGTTGTCCAGACGCGCAACAGTAGCATATGAGGAGTCGCGGGCTAAGGTCGCTAGTTGGGTTGGGGCAAACGAGCCCTCAGAGATCGTTTGGACACGAGGAACAACTGAAGCCATCAACCTTGTCTCCAGTGCATGGGGACTCGATAACGTCGGCGAAGGGGACGAAATCCTGATCTCGGTGTTGGAACACCACTCAAATATCATCCCTTGGCAACTTCTCGCTCGACGGACCGGTGCGGTAATCAAATATATCGAGCTCGATGAGCAGGGACGATGGATTTTAGATGAACTTCCTCACCTACTGACAGACAGGACAAAGATTGTCGCGATTAGCCATGTGTCGAACGCTCTTGGAACGGTGAACCCCGTGAAGAGAGTAGCAGCAGCAGCGCATGAGGTCGGAGCGCTCGTCTTAGTTGATGGTGCTCAGGGAGCAGTCCATACGAAAGTAGACGTCAAGGATCTCGGGGTAGATTACTACGCTTTCAGCGGACACAAAATGTGCGGTCCGACAGGGATTGGTGCGCTTTGGGCGAGACGAGATCTACTCGACTCGATGGAGCCATACCAGGGTGGTGGTGAAATGATCCACTTTGTTAGGCGAGACGAGAGTAGTTGGGCTACAGTTCCACACAAATTCGAGGCCGGCACACCTAATATCGCTGGAGCAATCGGCATGGGAGCAGCGATTGACTTTCTTTCTGAAGTCGGTATCGATGCGATAGCAGAGCATGAACATAAACTCCTAGGATATGCCTTGGAACGAATGAACAAGGTGGATGGCATTCGTATTTATGGCCCTCAGTCGCCTGACGAACACTCAGCCTTAATCTCGTTCACCCTCGGTGATGCTCACCCGCACGACATCTCGACCATTCTTGACTCAGAGGGCATTGCTGTGCGTGCAGGGCACCACTGTGCACAATTAGCGATGCAACATTTCGGAATCTCAGCCACCGCTCGCGCATCGATTTACTTGTACAATACAGAGAGTGATATCGACCGGCTCATAGAGGGTCTCGAGCAGGTTCGCAGTATATTTGCCTAATGGAAACACCACAGCTCAACTCTCTCTATCAACAGCTGATCCTTGAGCATTACCGTAACCCGAGGAATAAGGCTGAACTTGAAGAGAAGTCTGTGGAAATCCACATGGCCAACCCGGTTTGTGGTGATGAAGTGCGACTACAGTTGCGCATTAAGGACGACCAAATTGAAGAGGCTAAGTTTGTCGGCCAAGGCTGCTCGATTTCTCAAGCATCGATAAGCATGATGACCACCCTACTCTATGGCTGCTCACTTGCGGATGCGGAAATCTTGGCAGAGTGTTTCACGAAAATGATGCAGGGCGATCCTGATGCAGCTAAGGATAAAAGACTGAAGGACCTTCGAGCCTTACAGGGCGTGAGTAAGTTCCCCGTGCGTATAAAATGCGCGCTTATCGGTTTCGATGCCTTGCAGGAAGCTCTTAAGACATACGCAAAAGAAGAAAACATCTGATTACTCCCCACGACGTTCATTCAGCCCACCTGGCTAATACAAGAGCAGGACCCCTGACGGTATGGGTTTCAGAAGTTGGTGTGCGTCGAATTGAATTCGGACCGCTTCCTCGTGATCGCCATACGGACCCGCCTGGGTCCTGGCCATATAATCTTAAGAGGGCTGTAGAACAACTCGAACAATATTTCCAGAAGGACCGTACTGCATTTGATCTTAAACTCGACTTTGGAAGAATAACCACCAGCTTCCAGAATGAAGTTTATGATCGCTTACTCAAGATCAAATACGGACATATCGTCTCCTATGGTCTAATAGCTAAGGATATTGGCAAGCCGAATATGGCTCGGGCTGTCGGACAGGCAGTGGGCGCAAATCCCATTCCCATTGTCGTACCCTGCCATCGGGTCGTAGGAGCGGATGGTCGTCTTACGGGGTTTGGTGGTGGCCTGCGTGCAAAAGTTGCCCTTCTAACTCTTGAGGGGATAGGAGTCGATGGCAGTGAGGCGAACAGCAAAGTGCATCCAGAAGTCATCCCCCTGGATCTGTGAGACTCTTCAAAAAAAGATCTAGAGGTTCTTTGTATTCACTAGTGCGGATCACGGAACCGGTCAGGGGATAGTTTCCTTAACCTTGGCGCGTCTGGATCTAGAATCTCTCGAGCAATCATCTGTCCTGTTATTGGCCCAAGAGTAAGCCCCAGCATGCCGTGTCCGGTTGCGACGCTCAGCCCATTGATATCCCCTATGGATCCTATAATTGGCATTCCATCCGATGCCATCGGCCGCAACCCACACCACTCTGATTTTGGGCCATCACCTCCCAAAGCAGGAAAGCATCTTCGAGCAGCATTCGTCAACTGATCTAGCCTCGGGGTGGGCATCTCCCAATTAAATCCTGAAAACTCCATTGTACCAGCAAAACGGACAAATTTTCCCATTGGTGTACAAAACACAGAAGCCTCACTGAGTTCACACGCAAGCTTGATCTGGGGAGCGCCACCAGGCCCCGTGGCGTAGTCGCGATGGTAGCCCTTGCCGGGCTGCAGTGGTAATTGGATTCCGACCTCACCTAAGATGTCTGCACTAAATGGGCCTGTCGCTAAAACTATCGCATCAGCACCAACTTCCCCTTCATTCGTGCGCAGACCTACAACTCGTCCTGAGATAATAGACACCCCTAGGGCGCTCACTCCTTCTGAAATCAGAGCCCCACGTAACTTGGCTCTCTCTGTTAACGCTTTCAGAAACTTCAGCGGATCCAAACTGCGGGACTCAGGATAATGGATGCCACCTTGGAGGTCAGAACTGAACTCAGGCTCCCGTCGCCTTAACTCGTCGGAACCAATGTATTCTGGGTGGTAGCCGTAGGCTTCGATCGCTGTTGCTTCATTTCGCGCAGCCTCAAACCCTGGTGCAGTTTCACACACTTTGTAGTACCCGCTCCGGATATATTCACAGTCAATCCCTTCTTCCTCGATGATGTCGTCAAAGGTCTGGAGCGCATTTTTCCCTAGTGGAGCCATTACTTTCATACACTCTTCTACGTGTTCATCCGTACAATAACGAACGAAGTCTCGGAGCCACCTCCACAGGCTTGGATCCCAACGGGGTGGGATGTAAAGAGGACTTCCTTCATCCAATAACGAGAGCAAAACCTGCCTCAGTCGACCTCGCCGATTGAGTGGCGGATGGCCTACTGCTACGGTTCCTGCGTTTCCTCCTGAAGCACCAGAACCGATCGCGTCTCTCTCTAGCAGATGAACATGGGCACCTGCCTTAGCAAGCGCATAAGCACAGCTCACACCGATTACTCCGCCCCCAACAACAAGGATACGCGGCCTACTCATGTCAGCGCGCTGTAGGATCCAGTAAAACCTTTATAGAACCTGTTTTACTTCGCGTAGAAGCTGTAGAGAGCGCCTGTTGATACTGTGCTAGCGGGTACACATGAGTGACCATGTTCTGCACCGGCGCTCCGGTCTCTAAAAGCATGTCATGAGTGATCTGAAATGTATGCTTCCTTTCCCCTCTCCATTCCTCAATCCCATAGCACACATAGCCTTTCACGTCTAACTCTCTGGCCCACATGAATGTCAGGTCGATTTTTCGGATTTCAGCAGCACAACCCAACATTACAATTCGGCCTCGGGGCGCTGCAAAGCGCAATGCTTGCTCGATGGTCTGCCTGCTACCCACACAGTCAAGGATCAGCGGGAAGCCTCCACCCGCATACACTTCATTACCGAGAATCGGCATGTAGCCACTTGCACCCGTGTTTACGATCGCTTGGCGCGCTTCGTCTCCAGGAGATACTACATCACTCGCACCAAGACTGAGTGCAATTTCTGCCTCATGGGCCCTCTTGATCTGAGCTATTATTTCACCCTGATAGCCCGCGGCACGTAAGGACCAAACAGCTCCAAGCGCTATCGGGCCACTACCAATTATGAGTGCAGGTCCAGAACCAAACGGTCTAGATCCCAGCGCGGCATGCATCCCAACAGCCAAGGGCTCAATAAGAGCGGCCGTCCTATCGTCAAGGCTATCATTCATGGGAAATAATTGGGTTTCATGCGCAATCATACGCTCGGCCCACCCGCCTGGGAGCGATCCATGATATCCGACGGTCATACCGCGAAGGAGCGGCTCGTCGCCGACTAGAATTCTTCCCTGCTCACCTGCCTGTTCACAAGTAGCTGGCCATCCGGTGCTACAGGAGGGGCATTCTTCTTCTGCCCTAAACCCCCTCATTTTGCAAGAAATAACAGGACTTACTGCAACTCTCTGGCCTGGCTCAACACTCCTGACAGCTCGGCCGACTTCTATAACTCGAGCCAGAATCTCATGGCCGAGAACTGCCGGGAAAGAGCTGAAGGGCTCCATCGCAGGACTAGTCTTGAACGTGAGCGTGCCAACATCTGATCCACAAATACCCGCTTTGAGGATCTCAAGCCGCACCCAATCATCCGCCGGCAGGGATGGTTCGATGATGTTGCCGTAACGCAGACCACTAAGGCCACCAAACACTGCGGATTCGGTAAGCTTCCCGAGTCCCTTGCCCAGGAGATAACCCGGAATTGTGACATTGAAACTGACGGCTTGCACCAGTTAGCCAGACCTTCGCTCGTCTAAATCATCCACTTGAACAATTACAGGAGGATCAGGCGTGATTTCAAGGATTTCTCTGGCTTTCTCAGCGTCCTCGGAACGCACCCAAATCCGTGCAGCAGACATAAAGGTCATCCCACCATACGCGCCACCCGCATCATCGGCTTGTACACGGAACGGAATCCCAGCATCAGCTAAGAACCCAGCGCTAAACTCAGCTTCATGACGGTACACGTACTCGGCGATAAGAACGTCCTCTTGGCCTGCTTCTTTGCTCATAGTCACTCTCTGAACTCAGGCCGTGGTTGGAGTAGGTAGTTCACACCACTAGACACCAAAGCATAAAGCTCGATCAACCCATAAAATTGGCTGTGCTTAGGTTCAGCCAATAAAGGCTGGCCGCAGAACTGTACTTAAAAAGTTCTACAGAGGTTGGTTCGGATTCGCGATGGTCCGCCACATGTGAGACGAGGGCGTACCTCCGTATCCCAAACCTTCCTTGGGTTGCTTGAAGTGGCGCCCAATGATGTCGATGAATGGTTCTATTGAAACATCCACACCGTCCTGGAATGCATAAGTATCGTTCAGGGTCACCAAGCGAGCATCCATATACCACTTATGAGCTCGAGCATGCTGGTAATCACGCTCTATGTAGGGCTCTGGGATGTAGTCTTCACCGAAGATCCGGTTGTACATCTCTGGATACTCATATCCCACTGATTCGTCTGGATAGAACCGGAGCGCCGCATGGTACCGGATAGCCCAGGCCACACGCTCATCAACATAAGGTTCAACTAGTTGAGCACCCCACCAACCGTGATCGACTTTAATGAGATTCTGTACAACATCGTGCAGCAGACAAGCGAGAACAGTTTCTTCAGGTTGTCCGGTCTGAAGCGCATAATTGGCACTCTGTAAAACATGCCGAGCTGGAGCGAACCGAAGGTTGAAGAAATCCACTAGTGTGGGCTTGTCAGGCATTGGTTCGAACACACGACCGTTTGGCTGGAAGAGGTTCCCGGTACCACGGGGTGGCCTCACCTGCTCCTGGTCTTCTTCCGTCTCGTGAAATCCATGGCCATGGCCATGATCATGATCATGGCCCTCAAGAAGATCGATCATGTAGTGCTCGAGCTCTTCCGCCTTATCCTCAGGCGTCATCGCCGCTAGAGCTCCTGCTCCCACTGTCGCGAGAAACTTTTTCCGATCGACTTGGATCTCAGCCATCATAAGCCTCCTAAATGCCCTCAGTCCTACCATTCAATATAAGATCTCATAGTCAGATTACCGTCCAAACTGGCTACCCGCAAACCTTTTTAGCATCAGCGATACGACCCCATGGCGTTGACGACCAAGCCTAGTGGGGCTTAGATCAGCAATAGCCGTCCCTAATAAACGATCCGGGGACTACTCGTTTTTGCATTTTGAGGAAACTGACCGATGGCCCGAACTCCGACTGTCTTAATCGCCTTAAGCCTTCTCATAGCTGCTGCCGGTCCTGACGACTCCTGGGCACAGATCCACCGGTCAACATTGCATGACTACCGAGTGGTACCAGTAACCACAGGCCTCCAAAACCCATGGGGCATCGCCTTCCTGCCGGGCGGTGATATCCTGGTTACAGAAAAAGCCGGGAGACTAAGGATCGTCCGTGAAGGAAGATTGCTGCCGGATGCGGTGCCAGGTGTACCTGAAGTATTGGCACAAGGACAAGGCGGCCTAATGGATGTCCAACCACATCCGGATTTTGCAACGAACCGCTTGATCTATATCACCTACTCAAAACCCTACACTGACCTCGAGGGTGCGAGAACTGTGCTTATCAGGGGCACATTCCAGAACGACGCCCTAACAAACATCGACGAACTCTTTTCTGCGCAAGCAGTCGGCCGCGGACACTATGGTTCCCGGATAGCATTCGACGGCAACGGTTACGTTTTCATTACAGCCGGTGATCGCCAGGCGCCGTCGCGAGGAGATTTATACGCACATCCATCTCAAGATCTATCAAACCACCATGGGGTCGTTGTCCGTTTACACGAGGACGGCCGCATCCCCGCAGACAACCCATTCGTAGGCACAGCTGGGGCACTCGGAGAAATCTGGAGCTACGGGCACCGTAATCCTCAGGGCCTCGCGTTCCACCCCGTGACCGGAGACTTGTGGGCAAACGAACATGGACCGCAAGGTGGAGATGAATTGAATGTGGTCCTTCCTGGAAGGAATTATGGTTGGCCTGTAATTGGTTATGGGGTCAATTACGGAAGCGGCACGACCATCCATGAAGGTACCCGAAAGGAAGGGATGGAATCTCCAAAACACTTTTGGGTTCCTTCAATCGCGACTTCGGGACTGATGATCTACACTGGTGATCAGTTTCCAGAGTGGCGTGGTAATATGTTTGTAGGTGGCTTGGGGGGAGAGCAACTCGCACGCCTCACCATCGATGGACAAACTGTCCTCAATGAGGAAACACTCTTCCAGCGGATGGGACGGGTTCGTGATGTTCGCCAGGGACCTGATGGATACATCTACTTGGCTATTGACGACCGCAGGGGTGGGGCAACCGGAATTGTTCGTCTTGAGCCAGCTGAAGCGCGTTAGCTACGAGAGCTGACGACCCCTCTCTGCGCGCTCTTCAGTCAACCTTGTCTCACCGTTTTCCCTCCATTCATCCTACCGACAATAACTCGAGGAAAGGGGGCTTGATTGGACCCCTTCTTCCCTAGACGTCACTCGCTTTTCCCGCGAGCTTGCTCCCGTCTTCGTCCTAGCTATAAGACAGTTCGTAGCTACCTCTAGGAAACACAAGCGGGCATCACACAATCACGTGTAAAAGTCGTCCTAAGGAAGCTCATGGCGATTCAAAGCCAACAAAATGACAGGGCAAGAGCGATAGGGCTCTGGTTAGGACCCATGTCCTTAATTTTTCTCATATTATTCCCGATTGATGCCACGAATGAAGCTGCAAGCAAGATGGCAGCAGTAGCAGTATTGATGGCAACCTGGTGGGTGACTGATTCGATTCCACTGTTCGCTACCGCCCTCTTACCTCTAGTCCTATTCCCACTGCTCGGCATTATGGATGGGGCTGCGATAGCACCCATTTATTTCAACAGCATTATCGTACTCTTCATTGGTGGTTTCATGATTGCCCTAACAATGGAGAAATGGAATCTGCACCGAAGAATTGCCTTAAATATCATACACGTGGTCGGCTCAGGCCCATCGCGAATCATTTTGGGCTTTATGATCGCCTCAGCATTTCTATCGATGTGGATTTCGAATACAGCTACTGCAGTAATGATGGTTCCGATCGGCCTAGCAATTATTCTTCAAATCGAAAACGATTTCGGGGCAAAAAAAACTCATTCGTTCTCAGTTGGCCTCATGCTCGGGATCGCGTACGCGTGCTCCGTCGGAGGCCTAATGACACTCCTGGGTACCCCTCCCAATCTCTCGCTGGTACGAATATTTGAGATCTTGTTTCCGGATGCCCCTTCGATTGCATTCGGACAATGGATCGTTTTAGGCGTGCCCATCGGCGTGATCATGATCGGGATCATTTGGGCGCTAATCACGCAGGTCTTCTACCGCACCCCCCAGGACCTTACCGTTGACCGAGTCGTCGTTGACAGGGAACGCAGCCAACTCGGGGAGATGTCTTTCGAAGAAAAAGTTGTTCTGGCGGTCTTCACAATGTTTGCCATCCTGTTGGTACTTCGTGTAGACCTAAATCTTGGCTTTGCAAGCATCCCCGGCTGGTCTCGACTGCTGCCCTTCCCCGAGATGGTAGATGATGGAACAGTCGCCATAGCCATGGCAGCTATTCTATTCCTGATCCCAACCCGGAACCGCTCGAAGGGCAATAAGCGAATCATGGGTCCCGACGTGATACCTAGGGTACCCTGGAATATCGTACTCTTGTTTGGTGGTGGGTTTGCTCTAGCTGCAGGCCTGCAACAAACTGGACTTGCAACCATGATTGGAGGGCAATTGCAGGCTCTTGGCAACCTGCCGACATTTGCTATGATCATGCTGATTTGCGTGATGATCACGTTTCTGACAGAGCTAACAAGTAACACTGCTACAACCGAGATGATTCTCCCTGTGCTTGCTGCAGTCGCTGTAGTAACGGGGACTCACCCGCTCTTGCTCATGATCCCAGCCACTATTTCCGCTTCTTGCGCCTTCATGATGCCGGTTGCGACTCCCCCGAATGCGATCGTGTTTGGGAGCGAGCGGATTTCGATCGAAGAGATGGTCCGTATCGGGATCTTCCTGAATTTGATCGGGGTTCTCGTGATTACCGCGATAGTACTACTCGTGGGCACTATAGTATTCGGAATTGACCCGTCGATGGTGCCTGACTGGGCCAACTCTATGGCGGCTGGGCCAGACGGATAGGTTGAGGATGAAGACGGCGATCGTCGCAGGAGCACGCACTCCGTTCGTCCGATCAGGAACTGACTTTAGAAGCCTTACGGCGATTGATCTCGGGAAGTACGCAGTCCGAGACGCCCTAGCCCGCAGTGGCCTTCAGGGAACAGAAGTTGACCAACTCATCTATGGTACCGTGGTACACGATCCGAAAGCACCAAACATCGCTCGTGAGGTTGGCCTAGCTGCACTCCCGAAAGGAGTACCTGCAGTCACAGTCTCTAGAGCCTGCACATCAGCGAACCAGGCAATCACTGATGGCACACATCTTATTGAGATCGGCGAAACTGATGTGGTCATTGCAGGAGGGTCAGAGTCCCTTTCACGAATCCCTATCACAGTCAGTGACAAGTTCTCGAATGCTCTGGTAACTGCGGCGAAAGGGAAGAGCTTCCGTGATCGCGTTACTCCGTTCTCCAAGTTGCGCCCAAGAGACTTCGTGCCGGTAGCCCCTGCCATCGCTGAACCTACCACAGGTGAAACCATGGGTGCAGCTGCTGAGCGAATGGCAAAAGAGAACCACATTTCCCGTAAGAAGCAGGATGCATGGGCCCTTCGTTCACACCAACTAGCGGCGGTAGGGGCAGAAGACGGGAGGCTTCCTGAGGAAATTAGCACAGTATACGTGCCACCAGATTTCGAGAACGTGGTTTCAAAGGACAACGGAATACGCACGGACTCTTCCTTAGAGAAGCTAGGCATCCTCCGTCCGGTGTTTGATCGGGTGCATGGCTCAGTCACAGCTGGAAATTCTTCCCCCCTCACTGATGGAGCTTCTGCAGTCGTCCTTATGAATGAAGAGAAGATGCGCAGCGAAGGTATTGAGCCTATGGGGTATGTACGGAGTTGGGCATGGGCTGCTCTCGATCCCTCCGGCCAACTCCTGCAAGGCCCTGCATACGCTGTGCCACTCGCACTCGATCGGGCCGGGCTTGAAATGAAAGATATTGGCCTAATGGAGATGCACGAAGCATTCGCAGCCCAGGTCCTATCGAACCTACAGGCCCTAGCTTCGAAACAGTTCGCTGAAAACGAACTAGGTCGAAGTGCCGCCGTTGGTCATCCGGACCCAGACCTTATCAATGTGATGGGCGGCTCTCTTTCAATTGGTCACCCATTTGGAGCAACGGGAGGGCGCCTAACCATTACCCTTCTAAACGAAATGGTCCGCCGGGACATCGAGTTTGGATTGATCACTGCTTGCGCTGCAGGCGGCATGGGCTTCGCTATGGTAGTAGAACGGCGTTAGCTCTTCAGATGGCCCCTAAATAAGCAAGCGGGAGCCACAGTCTTATCGTGAAGTGGTAGGCGCAGAGTTCAACGGTATCATTCTGCTGCCTCAAGTTCCTTGTCGAGTTCCTCTCGCACTTCCCGGCGCCTCTTGCCTTCACGGAACCTTCTCTCGTCGTCGGGATTGGAAAGGTCGAGCGGAGCTACCCGACGTGGCCGATGTTTTTCATCGATAGCCACAAAAGTGAGTAGGCAGCTGTTCGTAAGTCGCTCCACACCGGTTTGCAGGTTTTCAGCAACAACTTCGACGCCAACTTCCATAGAAGTGCGCCCCACGAACCGTACCCTTGCCGTACAGGTAACGAGTTCTCCCGTGTAGATTGGCTCTTTGAAGTCGACGCGATCAATAGAAACAGTTACACAGGGCCCACCTGCATGCCGCATCGCTGCTACCGCGGCTGCTCGATCCACCATTGAAAGTAGTTCGCCACCAAAAACATGCCCCAGATTATTCACTTGATTAGGCATCATTAACTCAGAGACCACCGTGATGGTATTGCTTGGTTTGCGAGGTGTTAGTTCCGAGTCTGTCATGTGAGTCTTCCCATCCAAATTTGAAGCAACCATGAAAATTATGATGTTGCGAGCAGTTTTGCTTCACCAACTTCCCGCCTAGACTGAATAAAGCAGACTCACCTGTGGATAAAAAGGGAG
Organism: uncultured Gemmatimonadales bacterium; assembly: GCA_913045345.1. GTDB lineage: Bacteria > Gemmatimonadota > Gemmatimonadetes > Longimicrobiales > Gaopeijiaceae > UBA1142. The sequence continues at coordinate 31,490 of CAJWPN010000011.1, read as the reverse complement.
CACCAGGATGCGCAGAGTCACTATGGTGATAGCCATTTGCACCATGCTCGTTGCGGAGACGAAAACTGCTGCTGGACAAAGCCAAGAAACTCAAGTCATGGAGGCAGTCCAGCAGGTCTTTGATGGGATGCGTGCCGCGGATCCTGCTATGGTCGCTGCTGTATTTGCCGAGAACGCACGTTTCGCCGTCGTGAGATCAAGAGATGGCACTTCGGAAATCAGCACCCCGTCGGTGGCTGAGTGGATCGGTGCTATTGGTGAATCTGGAGGAAGCTGGGATGAGCAAGTTTATGAGTTGGATATCCAAATCGATGAAAACATTTCGTCAGCTTGGGTACCATACACCTTCTACCTCGAGGGTGTGATCTCCCACTGCGGCGTAAACTCTATTGAGTTACTTCTAAACGGTGATCACTGGGAGATCACCCAGCTGTCTGACACACGCAGAAGCGAGGATTGTCCGGATCCCTTAGGAATCGGGTGATAGTATTATCGAAAAGCGTGTGTGGGTGGCTTGACCAAAGAGTTCGACACGCGATATACCCTCAGTTGATACGCAACCTCTCCAGGACACGTTTCACGTATACAGGTACCATCGCGCGTCTCCAGTCTGCATCAACAATTAGATTCTCTAATGGATGACACTGCTCATGAGCACGTTCAGCAAGTCCATCAATCATGTCAGCATCTAAGGTGCCTCCCACAGCAAGATCATCCCATCCCGAGAGAGTACGAGGGCGCGCGCCGAGGGCTGTAATCACTCCGTTGATTGACTGAATGGTTCCATCCCCTTCGATATCTGCAGACACAGCTACAGTCAGGAGAGGGAAGTCTATCGACTTACGTTGCCGAAGCTTCGCATATCCCTGTCTGAGTTTGGCCGCACTGAGTGGAATACGGATTTCAGTGACTATTTCAACCGGAGTCCTCCGCGTATTGCATATACCATCTGCTATGAAAAACTCTTCTATAGGGACTCGACGTTTTCGCTGCGGCCCAACAAGCGTAATTGTCGCCCCAAGGGTCATAAGTACTGGTGGTGTATCAGCTGAGTGAGCTGCGACACATTTCTTGCCAACACTGGTAACGTGGCAAACCGTGCCGTCTTTCTTAAGGCAATAGCCCAATGCACCACGCCAAAATGATGTCTGATTGTAGTAGGTGCATCGAGTATCAAGGCAGAGGTTTCCACCGATTGTTCCCGAGTTCCTAAGCTGCGGACCCGCTACATGACCCGCCGCATCTGAAAGGGCAGGAAATAGCTTCTTTACCTCTTGATGACGGGCCACTTCTGCAAGTGTTTCGGCTGCACCAATCCGGAGATAGCCGTTCTCTTCACGGATTCCACTCAGCTCACTCACACTCTTCAACGCGATAAGATGGGTCGGTTCAAAGAGCCTATGTTTCATATTCGGTATCAAGTCTGTTCCGCCAGCCACATACATGGCTTCTTCCGCATACTGGTCCATGAGTCCTGTGGCCTCAGCCACTGACACGGGCCTGTGGTAGACAAAAGGGGGCAATCTTAGCACATCACCCTTCCCTTCCTGATGGAGCCCCTCGGCGTGGTTCGTCTTGAGGCCGAGCGATAATGATGCCGTCCTGTCCCTCTATCGTATTTATACGCTCTGCAAGTGAAGCCTCACTGATCTGCACTGCCTCTCCCACGAGTGGTGCATGAAGAAGATGCAAGGTCTCATCAATCCAAAGCGCTAGGCCAGTATGGGCGACGTCAAGCCCGGCTAGTGTACTGGTTGCCGCGATAATGTCACCGTCATGAATCTCCCAGGCTACCTCATCGATTCTGTCTTCTGGAATATAAACACGGCCCGCAAGACTTAAGCGCTCTTCCGTTTCTTTGATCAACGAAACAGTCGACGTGTCTACTAACTGAGCATACGCGTCAGGATGGGTAGACATGAAGTCAATTGCCTCGGAATCAATGATGCCGTGAAGCTCTGTACTAATATCGTGCACGAGACCTCTTCGGTGGTTGTCCCCAACCCAATCACTGAAGTAATGCAACCGACTGGGGTAACCCTTGACTTGACCATTCCTGTAGCGGTGTTCGCTCAAAATAGACTCGTAGAAGTCCTCGGCGGACTTTCGGTCTCTAAGAAGTGTTCGTGCTCCTACCGCACGCACGAATCGCGACATCGCGAAGACATTTTCAACAAAGGTCACACAATCAAGACCACGGAAATTGATCACGAGGCCCTCGGGCCCCTCTAGCTCAAGTGTTCCGGGCACATAGGCCGTCCCGACAAAAGAACGTCCTATTTTGACCATTACTGTGCCGACTGAAAGGGTATCTAGCCCCTGTCCTAGCGCCCACGAGACCTTCGTCTCAAAAATCGACCAATCCTCTTCATTCCAGGAACTACGGTCCCGTAATTCCCCTTCCACATCCCTTTCTCTAGCTACTGGCTCGCTATGACTACTTGGCGGGGAACGAAATAGGAGCAGCGCTGTCGATATCACAACCACGATCGCTAGGGATCCCGGTAAAAGAGGATGCAGTTTCATGATCTTGAGGAGACTGTTTTGGTTGATGGCTTCCCAGTAGCTACCTGAGGACCATCGGGAACTGAGGGGGTACCCAGGGTGCCGGCTTCTCTGGCTCCTTCAATTGCCCGCCACATGTTTGGCGGGGAAAAAGGCAGTCTGTCCACCCGCACCCCAATTGCGTCATAAATCGCATTTGCTATGGCAGGAATCGAAGGGTGAAGGGGGCCTTCACCCGCTTCTTTGGCTCCATACGGACCCTCTGGATCGATTGATTCCACGATCAATGACTCTAATTCTGGGGTGTCGAGACTAGTCGGGATGCGGTAGTCGAGAAGCGATGGAGCATTGTGTAGCCCGGCTCGTCCCTGTTCAGCACTCTTAAAGATCTGCTCCTCCATGAGGGCCTCACCAAAGCCCATGTAGGCAGAGCCCTCCATTTGACCTTCTACCAAAACCGGGTTGAGTGCCCGACCACAGTCATGTGCAATCCAAATCTTTTCGACTTCAACCACACCCGTCTCGACATCAACCTCAACTTCCGCCACATGCGCGGTAAACGAATAAGCAGGCGAGGCACCAATCGTACCTCCTCTATATTCGCCATGAATATCTTTTGGCGTGTTGTACCATCCCGTAGCACCTAGTGTCCCAAATGCCGACTCTGCGAGGTTGAAAGCTTCCCGGATCGGCATCTGCCGTTCAGTGTCGAGTGCCCACATCGCCATCCCTCCAGCCAGCAGGACCTCGCTAACCTCTACCTCCCACTCCCCCGCAACCGCTTTCTGGACCATCTCCCGCAACTTGGTTGCGGCATCAATCGCCGCGTTGCCTAGCATAAACGTTACCCGACTAGAATACGCTCCTAAATCTACTGGCGTGAAATCGGTATCCCCGCGAAGCACCCTCACGTATTCGAGAGGTACACCGAGCTCTTCCGCAGCGATGTAGGCAACCATCGAATCACATCCCTGTCCAATCTCACTGGCACCACTAAAAACAGATACCCGTCCTGAGCGATCAACTTGCATCTGCACACCAGACTGTGGCATTTCGTTAGGATAGATCGGGTAGTTCGTTCCAGAGATATAAGTGGACCCGGCCACGCCTACACCTTGACCAAACGGGAGTCGTCGAAACTTGCGACGCCAACGACTCGCACGCTCAACTGACTCGAGGCACTCTAGGAACCCGTTCGATGTGACCCGCAGTTCATTCACCGTGCGTGTGTTTGAGCCAATAAAGTTCCGGCGCCTGAATTCAAACGGGTCTAAACCTACTTTCTCGGAGAGTTTGTCAATCTGGATCTCGAACGCAAAGCGTGGCTGTACTGATCCATGTCCACGCTTCGGGCCACATGCCGGCTTATTTGTATACAATCGCGTTGAATCAAAACGATATGCTGGCATGGAGTAAGGAGCGCACAGTAACTGTCCAGCATAGTACGTCGTCACAAGACCGAATGAGGCGTAGGCTCCACCATCAAGTAGAATTTCGGCGTTAACTGAAGTGAGCTTCCCTTCCTTTGTGCTACCCATTTGATACTTCATATGGAAGGGATGCCGACCACGGTGAGCGTAGAACACTTCCTCACGCGTATAGAGGATCTTCACTGGGCGACCTGCCAACATTGAGAGCTTGGCCACGCAGAACTCCAAGTCGAATGGCTCACTCTTTCCACCGAAAGCTCCACCCACTAGTGGCTGGAGCACCCTCACACGTGCTGGATCCAACTCTAAAACTCGGGCCAGCTCTCTGTGCAAATAGTGTGGCACCTGAGTAGCTGACCAAACCGTCAGCTTACCCACTCCGTCCCATAGTCCGATGGCGCAGTGAGGCTCAATCGGTGTATGCGTACTTCCTTCAAAAAAGTATTGGCCTTCTACAATCATATCCGACCCAGCCATGAGTTCATCAACTTCACCGAACTCCAGCTGCACCTGCTTCGTCACATTGCCGTTCCCACCTTCTTTCCTGGGTTCATGTACGTATGGAGTTGATCCATCAGCTGCCAGTGCTTCGAAGGGGTCAAGAAATGCTGGGAGCTCCTCATACTCGACCTGTATCAACTCTAGACCACGAATTGCTCGATCCTCATCCACAGCAGCTACCGCAGCGACTCCGTCACCTATATATCGCACACGGTTGGTGCATAAAGGATACTCGTCGGCGGTCCAAGGGATAATCCCGTATTTCGTCGGAATGTCTTCGCCCGTAATGACCGCGTGCACACCTTCTAGTTTTTTCGCCTCTGACACATCAATCGACACAATCCGAGCGTGAGGATAGGGCGATCTAAGGATTTTTCCGTGAAGCATCCCCGGAAGCACTATATCATCTGTATAAACTGCCCGACCGGTAGACTTATCGAGCCCCTCTATCTTTCGCATCGGTGTACCGATTAATGCCAAGTCCGACTTAGACTTACGTGTATTCCCGATCATTTAGATGACCCATCTAGATGAGCTTCGACTTGCAGCCTTTGGGCTGCGCTCATCACAGCGTCATAGATCTTAGAGTAGCCTGTGCATCGGCAAAGATTTCCGGATAAAGCCTCCCTGATCTCTTTCCTAGAGGGAGAGATTGTCTGTTCTAGGAGGGCTGCAGCAGAACATAGGATCCCAGGGGTACAGAACCCACACTGGGCAGCGCCATGTAAGTCGAATGCATCTTGTAACGGGTGAGGGCCATCTGTATCAGCCAAACCCTCAACCGTCATGATGCTATGTCCCTCGGCCTCATAGACCGGAGTGATACAGGATAATGTGGGTCGTCCGTCTAGGATGACCGTACAGGCACCACAGTCACCTTTATCACATCCCTGCTTAGAACCGGTGAGGCCAAGCCCATACCTCAAGGCTTCCAAAAGAGTAAAGTGCATCGGCACTCCGATCTCTTTGAGGTCACCGTTGACGTTGAGTCGCACGATCTGGATCCCGGCTGGCATAACAAAAAGGTGGCCGCCCAACCGTGCTGCTGCAACGGTGTCGCTCACGCCCACCGGTGGAACCCAAGCCCCGTCATGGGTAAGTTTGGCTCCAGATACACGACCAGGAGCTTAACCATGCCGTACCCGGAGATGATGATAGCACCCATGCGTCAGGACCTCGTACGAGTCGGCTTCAGTGAGATGAAGACGCCTGCAGAGGTCGACACCGTGCTCAGCGCAGACAAGGGAACCACTCTCGTAGCGGTGAATTCAGTTTGTGGGTGTGCCGCAGCAATGATGCGTCCTGCGGTATATATGTCGCTACAGGGGGAGAAGAAGCCTGAAGTACTTACTACAGTCTTCGCCGGCCAGGATATGGAAGCTACGGAGCGAACGCGTGAGTACATTGTCGGCTTTCCGCCATCATCCCCCTCAGTCGCGCTCTTCAAGGATGGGGACCTCGTTTACTTCATGGAGCGTCACTTAATCGAGGGTCGGAATCCAGAAGACATTGCGAATGATTTACGCGCTGCATACGAAGAGCACTGCTGAGCTGAGCAGTTTCCTTCTAGCAGGCCTCCTGAATCACGAACTCTCATAGAAGCACACAAGTAGCTCCAGGGCTACCAGAGGGTTAGCTCAAACAACTAGCGACCCCTGGTCCGGTCCCGCTGGCGGGCAGCCAGTTCAACAAGCCGCCGAAGCTCTGTAATCGGATTATCAGAATCATCAACCTGGAGTCTCAGCACGACATCATTGTTGAGCCAAACCCCGCCGTCTTCCTTTACGATGATCATTGCTGCCGACTGCATACCCCGACTATCACCACCAGCAGCTTGTCCCGCTTCAAGAGCGGCCTGAAGGCGAAATGATAGATGTCCGTCCGTCATCTCAAAGGCCTCTACCATCATATCAACCACGTCTGGTCCAGCTAATATATTTCCTTGTGCTGATACATGAGTACCGACCCGGTGCCCCGCCCAGTCGGAGGCGCGTGGCCCAGTGTGGGTTGCCACGTTACCTCGGGAGTCCATCACAGAGAATTGCCGCCCGAGCTTTGTCCAATCTTCAGGACGCGGATCTGGGTCATCGGAGAGGAGTCGCTCAACAATCTCCTGTGGACTTAACCCCTGCCGCAGCAACTCTAAGCCTTGGGGTCCGTAACTAACATCCACAATCGCCTGAGTCGTGACGACACCTACATTCGCCTCAGCCCAAAGGACTCCATTTCCCACAGCAAAGACCCGCGACTGAACGGCCCCACCCACTTCCCCAGTAACCGGGTCATACCCAAGGATTGAAAAGGTCGCTACAGGTGGCCATGGAGTGATCGCATCATCAGTGGATTGAGTGTCAACCTGGCCCGCCAAAGCAGTAGCACTTGCAAGTAGTGCCACTACTATCAGGCTGGTGAATGTACTGAGCACTTTCATAGGTAATCCTCCCGGACCGGGGCAAAAACATCCAGAATCCTGCAACAAGTATGGGCTACACCAGTGTGTGGCACATCCGGAGGAACCACAAAAACGTCTCCCGCTTCAAGCATATGGGATGTCCCGTCCACTATTAATTCGAAAGTGCCCATGAGCATATTCACGACCTGCTCATGAGGATGATCATGCTCCGGAAGCGGCTTTCCTGGATCGATTTCCCAATAAACATGGGTGGTGCGTTCGCTATGAACGAAGCGCCCATGATACCCCTCCATGATCTCACGAGATTTTGTTGACCAAATGTCAATTTTCCCCATCATCACTCTTCCTCTGAAATTGGTCGCGTAGCAGCGAATCGTTCTAGAATCTTGACCGTCATAGTTACGCCGCGACGAACATTCTCTTCTGTTACACGTTCATTGTTCCCATGCACGCCTCCAGCATCCTCTGCGGGTGTTGCTGTTGCACTGTAGCCATAGCTAACGATGCCAAGATCTCGGAAAAAGTGGCTATCCGTAAATCCCCCTTGCACCTGTGGCACAAAACTAGCTCCCGGCAGTTCCTCTAAAGTCACGTCACGGATCATCTCGTAAAGTGGAGTATCCGTGGTTGAAACTGCTGGCGTAAAGCCCATTAGCACCTCTATTTCTACTTCAGGGCCTACCACGTCCTGAACCTCCCTGAGCCATAGTTGAGGATCCTGATCAGGTAGCAGTCGGCAATCAATCTCTGCCCACACTTCTGGTGATACTACGTTAATCTTGTTGCTCCCTTCAAAGCGTGTGATCGAACAGGTATTCCGGGTCAGCGTATGAAGTGATGGGTTGTAGAGTTGAAGTTCCTCCAACACCTCAGGCTCTTGGATCGCAGAGCCAAAATCCTCAAATCGGGATTGCCAAGGCTCGGGATGCCGATCTGCCATTCCCCTGAAATGGGAGTCAACCGCAGGAATAATACGTGCTTCAAATTCATGAAGACGCAGGCGTTCCAGAGCCTCAATTAGTTTGAGTGAAGCATACGAAACGAGCGGTCGGGAACCGTGCCCCGGCTCACCCGTTGTTGTTAAGCGCAGCCAATAGGGCACCTTTTGAGTTACCTCAACCCCAAACTGTACTCTCCCCTGAACGACCGAGCCACCGCCACCTTCATTGAGCAAGAAGCCAACGTTATTGAAGAGCTCAGAACGATTTTCGACAAGCCAACCTGCTCCGAAAAACCCCCCGGCCTCTTCGTCAGCAGTTGCCATGAAAACCACATCTCGATTGAGCGGAATACCTGATCTGTGGAGTGCAATGAAAGTCGCTAAATGCAGAATGCCACTCGTCTTGGTGTCGAGAGCACCACGGCCGTAGATATAGCCATCTCTAAGCTCGCCTGAGAGCGGGTCATTATCCCAGTACCGCTCGTCCGCTGGTACCACATCAATATGGTGTAGCAGGACAATACCCGGCCTGTCACCGCCCTCGAGTCTAGCCCAAATATTCCCTCGGCCAGGCGCTGATTCAGCGATCTCATATTCAATGCCTTCTGCTTCGAACAACCGTGCAAAGAATTCGGCCCCCCGGATCTCGTTGCCTGGGGGATTTATTGTATTGATACGAATGTATTCTTGGAGCCAACCGACTGCCTCATCTTGCAAAGCCTCAAGATCGACTTGGGCGCTAACATGCTCAGCAGTCACTAAGAGAACCGAGATCATAAGTGAACATCGTATTGTCTTTAGCATTTTCCGTCCTTCGGTGCTGGTCCGAGTCCATTCTGAGTTGGAGGCAGAGTAAGATGCTACCGTGGCTGATTTGCTGGCAATTCAGGTAGTCACCACGCATTGTAACAAACGGTTTCTGAGCTTTGTGTTTATTGCCTAGTAATCGCGGACAATACAAGTGTTACATCAAACCCCGCCCGTGAGAGCAAAAAATGATTGACCGAACAGCCTCCCAGTCCCGCCGCAAGTTTCTGAACAGCCTTGCTGCTGGTGCCCTAGCTGGTGGCGCAACGCCCAAGTTCTTATCCGCCAGAGAACGCAATCACATCCACACTCTCGCAAGGCAAGGGCACCAGTCTGCTAATGACCAGATCCAACTAGCAGTAATCGGAGCTGGAGGGATGGGTATGGCCGATGTCGAAACAGCATTGAGCATTCCAGGGGTGAGACTTGTCGCAGTAGCAGATTGTTTCGATGGCCGCCTGACAGCAGCGCGTGAGAACTATGGGCAAGACTTGTTCGCCACCCGCGACTACCGTGAAGTCTTAGCCCGAGATGATGTTGATGCTGTGATATGTGCTACTCCGGATCATTGGCACAAACGGATTTCTGTAGAAGCACTTACGGCTGGAAAATCTGTGTACTGTGAGAAACCCATGGTGCACAGCATCGCCCAGGGTGCCGATGTGGTTAGGGCACAAGATGAGTCCGGGAAGACCTTCCAGGTCGGTAGCCAGGGGATGAGCTCTCTTGGTAATGAGAAGGCAAAAGAACTGCTTGCCGCAGGAGAGATTGGAGAACTGAACTACGCTGAAGGATTTTGGGCACGCAATGACCCAATCGGTGCGTGGCAATACGCTATTCCGGAAAACGCCACTGAAGAAACAATTGATTGGGAAATATTTCTCGGCGATGCTCCTCGAATACCCTATGATCCGTTACGTATCTTCCGTTGGCGAAATTATCGCGACTACGGTACTGGAGTCTCGGGTGACCTCTTCGTGCATTTGTTCTCGAGCCTTCATTTCATCACTTCATCTGTGGGCCCACGTAAAATCATGGCACAGGGCGGACTGCGTTATTGGAAGGATGGACGTGAAGTACCCGATATCTTGTTGGGAATGTTTGACTACCCGGAGACTGAGGCGCATCCGCCATTCAACCTCTCACTCCGTGTGAATTTTGTTGATGGTACCTCAGGGACAACATTCTTACGCCTGGTGGGAAGCGAAGGTGCCATGGATGTGACTTGGACTGAGGTTGTATTGCGCCGAAATAAAGCTGTCAGCCCAACCGATGTCTTTAGTCAGAGGAAGGCGGATGAAATGGATCAAGGGGTTGAAGCACGAAAGCAGATGCTACCGCCAGCAGAAAGTATTTTTATGGTAGAAGATGGATATATGGGGGCTCACTTTGATCACTTCATGAATTTCTTCCGTGGTGTTCGTGATGGTCGCCCGGTAAACGAAGATGCAGAGTTTGGACTGCGTGCTGCGGCACCAGCACTAGCCTGTAACGATAGTTACTTCGGTGATCAGATTGTGGCCTGGGACCCCGAAATGATGGAGGTTATCTAACAGTGCCCATTGTGTGGAGAACCGGTGCACGCCTCCGCCTCCTGGGACTAATATCAGCCCTCGCGGTCTGCTCTCAGGCAAATCCAGGAAGGGACAGCGCCTCAACTGAGATAGGGCACAATAAACTCACACCCGAAGAAGTGGCTGCAGGTTGGCTTCTTTTATTTGACGGTGTTTCTACGGACGGTTGGCGTGGATACCTGAGTGAGTCCTTTCCTCAGGAAGGTTGGGCTATAGCTGATGGTAACCTGGTCGTCTTTGCTTCGGATGGCAGTGAAGAAGGGCTTGGTGGGGATATCGTTACCAAGGCAGAATTTTCTGACTTCGAACTGCTTTTCGATTTTAAGGTTTCCCCCATCGGCAACAGCGGTGTGTTTTACAGAGTAAAGGAAGTCGAAGGAACTGTGATGTGGGAGGTAGCTCCAGAATTTCAAGTGCTCGACGATACTGCGTACATCGATATGGGCACCATGGATATGAACAAGCACTTAACAGGAGACAATTACGACCTCCACTCATCCATGGTCACTGCGTCCAGCCCGGTAGGAGACTGGAATACTGGTCGTATAGTAGTCTCAGGTAACCAGGTTGAGCATTGGCTGAACGATCAACTGACTGTCAGGTACGAATATTATACTGACGAATGGAACGACCTGGTGCAGTCAAGCAAATTTGATCCCGCTCTCTACGCCCGATCTCCCAATGGCTCCATAGGCATTCAAGACCATGGGCATGATGTGCGCTATCGAAACATCAAGATCAGGCCATCTCTCTGATGAGGGCTGTGGGAGTTTTCCCGTTGCGACCCAGAGGAAGAGCAAGCGGAGCATTCGTCCTGCTTGCTTTATTGTCGACTGCTTCACTCCTCTGTGCTCAAGAGCCGATACCAATCTTCAATGGCCGCGATCTTGATGGCTGGACAGTGCACGGGACTGAACTCTGGTACGTCGATGCCGGAGACCTTATCTGCGAGAGTGGGCCCGATGCTCAATACGGGTACCTTCGTTCAAACGAGACGTACACAGATTTTGACCTGACTCTTGAATTCAAGCAGGAAGCCAACGGTAATAGTGGCGTTTTTTTTCGTTCTAAGATCGACGGCACCATTATCAGTGGTTGGCAAGCTGAGGTCGCACCACCAGGTCTGTTCTCTGGTGGGATTTATGAATCATACGGTCGAGGGTGGCTGATCCAGCCAGATCCTTCAAAAGACTCGACGCTACACATGGGTGAATGGAATACTATGAGGATTCGTGTAGTGGGTAGGCGCGTCACGACTTGGATCAACAGTACGGAGATGATCGACTTCACAGATGACAACATCGGTGCAGCAACAGGCCATATTGCCTTACAAATCCACGATGGAGGTGGCATTAAGGTTCGATGGCGTAATATCGAGGTGACAAGACTTTAACTTCTCAGAAATCAGCCTTGTGCCAGCTAGCCACTGCAAACCTTATCGAATTGGAGCTCTCACTGGCCCACCAGGTCGCGCTGTGGTGATCTCTCCCCCGTCGACCACCAGCTCTCCTCCCACTACTACATAAGGGATTCCTTCGGGTGGGATCGAGGCGTCCACATAGGTTGCTCGGTCAATTACGGTCTCAGCGCTAAAGATCGTGATGTCTGCATCCGCGCCGATACGAATCCTTCCTTTATCTAACATATCGGGAATTCGTCCTTCCAAGCGCTGAGCCGGCATTAGCGTCATCTTGTTGATGGCCTCGGGCAAGGTCATCACTCCTTCCTCACGCATGTACTGGCCAAGAACCTTGGAGTAAGAACCCGAAGTACGAGGATGGCCTCGCCCGTCTTCAATAAAGCCATCACTCGCAATCATGGTGATAGGACTCGCAACAGCAGTACGAGTCATTTCTTCCGTTCGACTGTGAATGATCACAGTGCCACCCGCAGCCCGCGCTTGAGCGAAAGTTTCTCTGGTTAGCCGCTCCCCTGTCGATACCAGCTGGTGTATACCGAACTGCTGTTCATCCCAGCTTTCCCAATCGTCGAAAAGAGCGGATTCAATCCGGGTCATGCCAGCGCTGTAAGGATAAGCTTCGGTCGTGACATCTTGCCCAGATGCTTGTGCATCCTCAATGGCGGATAGGAACTCATTGATTTGACCACCCGCACTCGAATTAGCATGCACAATGTGCAGAGGCGCTCCAGCTCTACTTGCTGCGCTAATAGTCGAATCGAGGCCAGCTAAGCCATTACGCATATGAATGTGAGCACTTACCCCATTCTCTCCTGCCACCCCGAACATACGCTCGACTTCTCCCATCGTGGCGCCCGGTGTATAAGCGCTTCCGAAACCGACAGCCACTGCACCCTGCATGATTCCTTCGCGGATATCTCGTTCAATGTCATCAAGCTGTTCTTCTGTAGCTGTAGCACTTCCTCCAATACCAGCAGGAAGAAAGTCCCCTGGATCACCCAAAACATCCATCCGCACACGAATGTGGCCTATGCTCACGCCATGGTTTACTAGCTGACCGCCTTCACGCTCGGTATACCACCCCTCCACATCAGCCGTTCCAACCTCTAGCTCAAGGGCCGTAGTTACACCATCTCTCACCATCATCCGGTAAGAATCTTCTTCCTGACCATGCTCATGCAGGTCGATGAAGCCAGGAACCACAACAAGCCCCGTGGCCTGTATCACTCGGTCACCCTCAAGAGAACTCTCAGTGATCGCAGCTATTTCACCTCCAATCACTCCAATCGTACGCACAGCGTCGAGGCCAGATTCTGGATCGATGACCCGCCCCCCCTCAATCACCAAATCGTATTGAGTACTCCCGATAGTACAACTGGATAGAAGTAGGCTCGTTAATGCGAGGGCTGTCGTTTTCAGAATCATTCTCATGTCCTCTTCCGGATCAATTTCCCAGGTGCCGCCCAAGATCCCGCCGACCAAAATCAGCTTGAAATAATGCCCACGTATCGGGATCTAGCCGCACATCTACCGGCTCGTCGTTGACTGGAACTACGAAGCGATGGAAGCGGTTGGTAACCAAAACTGTCTCAATGAACCGCGGTCGTCGTTCACCTTCGAAGTAGATACCAACTTCCAGCGGAAAGTCGAACAAGCCTCCAACCTGCTGGACCTGATTGATCTCTAGGCTCACGGTCTGCGATGTTGGATCATATTCCCACCACCCTGATAGATAGGGGTTGCCGCCGTCATATAACCACTGTTCTGCGAACATCTCCAAGTCCAGCCCTGAGGCCAATTCCATCGACTTCATAAAATCATCTGTGGTAGCGGTCTGGTTAAAATATGTCGCGTAATACTGGCGGATGCCGGCCCAAAACGCTTCGTCCCCCATGCTCTTCCTGAGCATGTGTAGTATCCACGCACCCTTCTGGTACGTCGCTCCACTTGTGACGCGTCTCATGTCGTCCAGGTTGTCATGCACAATGCGATATGCCGGATCGTCCTCATACTGGGAAAAGACCCGGTCGGCAGCGCTTTTCATTCCATCTACGAATTCATCACGCCCGTAAGCGTGTTCTATAAAAAGCTGTGTGAAATACGTCGCGAAACCCTCACTTAGCCACACATCATCCCAATCAGCTTCGGTTACAGCGTTACCAAACCATTGGTGGGCAACCTCGTGAATGATGACGTTCCGCCAGCGCACAGAACGTTCACCGGTCACTGAATTCTCTCCATACATGATCGCGGTCGCAGCTTCCATTCCACCCCCAGTTGCTGGCGACGTCACATTTGCAAGCTTTTCATAGGAGAAGGGCCCAACGTACTCCGAATAAAACTCCATAACTTGTTTGGTTGGCACCGCGAAGTCGTAGAAACCTGCTGAACGATCCTGAGTATAAACCCAGGTCTGGATTGGCTTCCCATCAAAGTCATCGACCTGTTGAACTGCAAAGCGGGCGACACCTAAGACATAAAGCCAAGGTGAGATTGGAACAGACTGCTTCCAATGCGTAAGCCGCGTCCCGTCATCGTAATCAGTTTCCTCACGCAGCAGCCCGTTCGATATGACCTGGTAATGATCTGGAGCCCTGATAACAAATTCACATGTGGCCTTTTCATAAACGTGATCGATCGTTGGGAGCCAGCTCCGTGCACGGTTCGGCCAGTTATCACTGAAAAACGTTCGATCTCCGTACTTATTTGGGCCGATTCTTAGCCCTGCATCTGGCACACCTTGGTACTCTATGGTGATCTCAATGCGGGAGCCAACCTGGCCAACTTCGGGAAGATCGATGGTTAGCAAATTATCCTCATGAGCGAATGAGAGTGAAGATTCGCTCGTGTAAACAGCCAAGACGCGCATTCCCTGACCTTCATTGTTCAAGCTTGTCAGGTCGAGAGGTAAAACAGTGACCCCATTACTTGTAAAGCTTACAGATACCGTGGCACGACCTAGAATTTCATCGACCTGATCACTGAGGGTGATTTCAAATCTGTAATTCTCGATATCTATCCCGATCCGCCGAGGATACGTATCGGGCTCTATCGCTGATACGGAGACCGCCGCTAAAAGTGCAAAGGCTACAAGGCAAGTGAGTTTGAGGTTGGTCACGCTACCTCCATAATGAAAATCGGACCGCCAAGATGCTTCGCTGCCTAACATTCGCGCTACCCGATAAGACAAATGAGTGCAGCGTGTTAGGCACCCTGAGTAACTAGGTCTCGCGCAAAACTCTCCAGAACATCAGCGCACTTCTCTATCTGAGCTAGTTCCACCCATTCATCCGCACTATGCGCCTGTGCAATATCTCCTGGGCCGTAGCAGACTGCTGGGATTCCGATTTCGTTCAGCAATGCTGCATCAACCCAGGCCGTCATACCTTCTACAGCAGGAGGAATTCCATGTTCTTGGCCTGCCTTGAGCAGCCCTTGTACAAGCCTGGAGTCTCCTGGAACCTCGGTACCAGGTCGTTCGAGCATCTGCTCAAGTGAAGCACTTAGGTCTCCTTCTCTCTCGCTCAGTTCATCGAGTATTCGTTGGAATTCCTGAACTACTTTCTCTGGCCTCTCACCTGGCATCGTGCGACGCTCGAGAACGACCTCACACGCATCAGGGTAAACGGATGCGGCAGAACCACCCTGGATTGTGCCCGCATGGACTGACCCATGCTTGAGGAGCGGATGAGCAGGACGAGAAGTGAGCTGTTCCCCGTAATCATCAAGCGCACTTACATAAAGCGCAGCGTGTCGGATTGCGTCGATGCCGAGATCCGGACGAGATCCATGAGCCGCACGCCCCATGAAAACCGCTCGAACCCACAGGAACCCTTTATGAGCAGGCATGACTGCTAGGCGAGTGGGCTCAGTAACAATCGCGAGATCAGCCGAAGGAGATGAATCTGCCAAAGCATACATCCCGAGACTCGCATGCTCCTCATCTGCGGTCATCGCAACAATAAGGTTTGGCCTAGGTCCTTCTTCGGTCAGACGCTTGGTCGCGGCAAGGATTGCAGCTAGTCCCGCTTTCATGTCGCAAGAACCTCGGCCCCAGATGCGGCCACCTTCTATTTTCGCATCGAAGGGTGGAATGGTCATGCCACTCACTCCTACCGTATCGAGGTGTCCATTCAATAGAAGTGTCGGACCTTCACCCTCAAGCTTTCCGACCACATTGAAACGATTGGGGCTAATCTCAGTAACCCGAGTGTCTAGCCCCCATGAATCAAGCCATTCCGCGACAAGAGCTGCAGTTTCTTGCTCGCCACTTCCACCCTCTTCCAGCTGTGGATTTACAGAGGGAGTCGAGACCAGGGCACGAGTAAGTGCAATTGGATCACCAACTCTTGCCAATTCAAGTGTATCTGCGTTCAAGCTGCATCAGGATTTTGCCCGGAGCTGCACCAAGCCTGACACCCGTTCTGATTACTCAGATAGAAGAGGGCAAACACCGGTAGTGGGTCTTATTTAGGAATGAACCAGGATACACAGCTAAAGATACTTCGGCGAATCAGGTCACCGGGTCGAATCCCTAGCCAGCTTTTCTACCAATAGTGAAGCCGGCGTTTTACTCGAAGTGAACCTTGTTTTTCTCTATATAATTTTCCCACTCCACGGGCACATCTGTGTCAGGGAAAATCGCCTGAACGGGACACTCCGGCTCACATGCACCACAATCAATACACTCATCGGGATGAATGTAGAACTGGTCCTTGCCCTCATAGATACAGTCGACTGGACAAACTTCAATACAACTCGCGTCGTTCGTATCGATACAGGGCTCGGCGATAATATAGGTCATGGCTTCACACGTTTGTCGCGTTTTATTCCAGTCACAACGGCGGCAAAGGTTTAATGGAAGTTAGGGCTTCAAGCAACCTATCATCAGCCGTCTGGGCTACTCCATTCCCGGTCGCTGATACCAGCTCGGTGGTTCTCTAGTCTTGCGAGGGTAAAAAGCAAGTCCGAAAGACGGTTTAGGTAAGGTATAACGTCATCAATCACATCCTCTTGAGTACCCAAACGAACGACTGCCCGCTCTGCACGCCGACAGATGGTGCGCGCCATATGTAGGGCTGCCGCTCCTTCTGACCCACCCGGAAGGACAAACGCAGTTAATCCAGGTAGCTCATCATCGGCCGCATCAATCCATGACTCCATCTCTCCAATGCGAGACTTGTCGAGAATCGGAACTTTGGGCTGAGGGCGCAGTTCAGTTGGAGGAGACGTAGCGAGATCGGCACCTATCACAAACAGATCATCCTGAACGGTCTCGATATGACCCTTGATCTCCTGTTCATTCACCCTTGATGCCGCCCATCCCAGTGCTGCATTTAACTCATCAACTGTTCCGTAAGCTTCAACGCGTAAATCGCCCTTCGAGACACGCCCACCTCCAAAAAGTCCTGTGTCCCCGGTATCGCCTGTGCGAGTGTAGATCTTAGGAGCCATCAACGCAGCTTGGTCAATTTACGAATGTTCTGAGCCTTCTCTAAAAGCGAAGTCGTCGCATCAGGCTTCTCCGGTATCAATAAATCTCGGATATCTAGAAGGATTTCGAGCTGCAGTTGATCCCGCTGATACTCTAAATCGAGCCGCTCCATAGCCTTCCCGTCATCGGCATCCTCTGCCGCGGTGAACGCGCCTCGATAAACGTTTTCAAGACTCCTTAAAACCCGATCTCGGTTACGCATAGCTCCTCCTCAGGCAACCCTATACAGGGAGCATGAGCGGGAATCCCGGTCCTGACTCATAGTACCCCCTAAGCGCCCCCTTCAACTCATCCCAGCAACCCGTGAAGTAATGGTCTGAATCCGGAATTCGCACCAGTCTAATGTGCTCCCCGAGACCTGTGATCAATTCTGCCGCCTCTTCACCGGTACCGAACTCATCACGTTCACCCTGAACGACCAGCACTGGTTTTTCCATGCCGGAAAGAAACGAGTAATCATATCGTTCCAAATTGATTGGTAACCCCATTCCAAAAAGCCCTAAGACACGGCTATCCGCTGCTCCCACTCTCATACCGACCAGTGAACCAAATGAGAACCCCCCGACGATCAATGGTAATCCGGGATATTCAGCTTGTAGCCAATTGAGTGCATCAAGAACGTCGTTTTCCTCACCGATGCCTCCATCGTAGCTCCCCGTGCTGGCCCCCACACCCCTAAAGTTGAATCGCAGAGCTACGAATCCCACGTCACTCAGCGCTTCAGCTCCTCGGTAGACGGCCTTGGTGTGCATAGTCCCACCGTAGTTTGGGTGAGGGTGACACATGACGACAGCTCCCCGAGGAAGCACTGTCGGCTCTCTCAGGAGAGCCTCAAGATGGCCGTGAGATGCGGGGATCAACACTGGTGACGTATCTGGGATAAGGTAGCTATGTTCACCGGAATCATTAGAAAGGTCGATAAGGGCACCCAGTATACAACTTCGAACGACAGGCTTCCGTAAATGGGCGCACCAAAAGAGTCACAAACAGAAGTCACCGCAGCTAACGAGTTGTATTGGGGCTCTAAGCAAAGTGTGAATAAGATCACGGAAAAACTCGAACTATCGAAGAGCGCCCTTTACGATATGATCAGCCCAAAACCTCTTGACCTAAGTTGTCCCCTTTGTGGGGAAGGAGTCGTCTACGCTAATCGAACTGCATCTGAGAAGGGTCTTGCAACTTGCCCTGAGTGCCAATGGGAAGGACCAGAGAACGACACCAACGCCTTGATTGCCGAACGACCCATCACTCTCCCAACCTACAATGATCAAAGTGATCAAGAGGTCGTTGACCTAGATGAACACCCTGAACAAACAAGCGCCTCGTTCCCTCTACAGCTCGATGTATCAACAACCCGCACTCTGGCGGCCGGAGCTCTCCTAGGGGCAGCGGCAGGTCTTGCGTTAGTCATCTGGACTTGGCGAAAGTAGAATTAACAATGGTTAAAGACTCGCTGCTAATTATGACGGCGTTCTTGGCCGAACTAGAGCAGCTAATAAAATGTGGAGATGCTATGAGCCGCCGGGTTCGAGGACCTTTAGGTCTACTCGTAATCATCATTATGGCTGGTTGCGGAGAGGATGCCTCTGACCAACAGGGTACCGCTGCCACCACCCAAGCGCTGCTTAGTCAACCAATCGGAGAGCTTACGCAGGTCAAGCCCAGCCCGGCTTTAGAGCCCAGCTCCGGAGAGGACGAGCTTCCCATAGCACTGCTAGGCTATGATCAAGGGAACCAAGATGCACTCGTGAGAATTGTAGAAATGTCAGACTACGGGTGTGGATATTGTCGTAAGTTCCACCTTGAAACATTTCCTATATTGCGTGAAGAGTTCATAGAGACTGGAAAAGTGCTGTGGAAATTCGTGCCCTTCGTAAACGGCATGTTTGAAAATTCGCTTTTCGCAACTGAAGCCGCAGAATGCGCTCTTGAGCAGGGGTCACTGCCATTTGAAGCTCTGAATGAAAGGCTGTGGTCTGACCAGGCCTCCTGGAAACGTAGTAGCGACCCTGAGCCTGTATTGCGTAGTATGGCTCAAGATGCAGGCGTGGACCTCACAGAGTTTGATTCCTGTCTAAATAACGACACCAGCATTGATCGCATTGCCAGTGCAAGAAGTACTGCCACCCGGCTTGGTGTGCGTGGTACACCAACCTTCTACCCAATCGGCTTCCCACCAATTGAAGGCGCCTTACCCACTGAAGCATTCCAACAAGTCCTCGAGCTCATGCACCAACAGATCAGTGGGGCGGAAGGAAACTAAACTGGATGTCTTGATCACGAGATTGGCTAGTAGAAGCTGCCGGCTGCGGTCGATCCCAGGTATTCTGGGAGCGCTGGCCCTACTCTCCATCGGGGCTTGTGGCTCTATAACAACAGCTGGTCTTAACTGTGAATTACCGACCACGGCCGTTTCACTGCCTGAAGAACTTGAAGAAACGAGTGGTGTCGTAGTAAGCCTTGGCCAACCTGACGTATTTTGGACCCATAACGATGATGGATCGGTGCTCACTGCGATTGATTCGGGTGGCGAAATCGTTTCCCGTATTCGTATAAGGCCATCGCTCAGAGATTGGGAGGATATCGCGACAGCCAGCTGTGCTGGAGGTAAGTACTGCCTCTACCTCGCAGATACGGGAGACAACCTCGAAAGACGCTCAGGCGGCGACATAAGCATAAGGCGCCTAGAGGAACCCGATCTCGCTTCCTCAAATTTCAGGGCAACCCCCAACCAACAGATACCGGAACTCGATGCTGATATTTTCCCTGTAAGATTACCCGATGGGCCACGTGATATTGAAGCACTTCTCGTCCTGCCTGGAGAAGACATTTATGTCACTACGAAAGGCCGCAACGGACCAGTAGCTGTATATCGATACCCACCTCCTCTTCGTCCCGATACGGTCAACCTTGAACTAGTTCAGGAGCTCTCACCAGGAGCCCGAGTAATCCCGCGCCAAGTCACAGGAGGCAGTGTCTCTCCAGAAGGTGATGTCTTAGCATTGCGTACTTATGAGTCGCTTCAATTCTTCGAGTTCATAGCCAATAAGCTCGTTCCCATAACGGAGGGCCATATAGACCTACGTCCCCTTCTAGAGGCCCAGGGTGAGGGAATTGCAATCGGCCCAGATGGTCTTCTAGTACTTACTTCTGAGGCAGTAGGAGAAACCCCACCGCAGATGAATATCATGCAGTGCAACGTAGGCACTTCCTAGGGAACCATAGCAGCCTCTTCAAACACGAGCCCCGGGAGTAACTCAACAGAACCGGCCGAATTAGATGCTCATATCAAGGGTGTTCTGAGAATCCACTTCTAGTGACAGTTCTGCTATAATCGCCACCATGATACTTCTCCCAAAGAGTCCCTCTTTACGCAACTCGGGCTTCCTGGCCAGCCTCCGCCTGCCCTACCTGCTTCTCGGCACAATAACAACCCTCACTGCAATCCTGAGTTCGCAAATTGCTGGCCAGGAAGGCGGCGAAGCCTATGAGATCCAAGCAGTGCTGGTTGATGAGGCACCGACCCTTGATGGCTCACTTGAGGAAGCTGTGTGGCAACTCGGAGCACTGGTTGACATGTTCGTCCAACAGGAACCCGACGAGGGGTCACCCGCTACCGAGCGCACCGAGGTCCGCATCATGCACGATGGTGAGACACTGTACCTCGGAGTGCTCGCGTTTGATTCCGATCCCCAAGCACTTACAGCTACTGAGATGCGTCGCGACTCGGAGCAGATTCTGTCAGAGGACAATTTTCAAGTGATACTGGACACCTTCAGAGATTCCCGCTCTGCGTACATGTTCGTGACCAATCCCCTGGGAGCGATGCTTGACCAACAGGTAGCCAACGAGGGCGAAGGGAGCCGCTCCGGTAGAACATCCTCTAATATCAACCGTGACTGGGACGGAGTTTGGGAAGTGGTGGCAAAGCAAACTCCTAACGGATGGGTGGCCGAGATCGCGATCCCGATGATTACTCTGCGCTTCCCCGAATCAGAACCACAGAGTTGGGGGATCAACCTCATGCGGAACATCGGACGTAAGAACGAGCAAGCGTTCTGGTCCCCCTTGCCAAAACCGTACAGCATCACACGCGTTAGCCTGGCTGGAACTCTCAACAACCTTAGTTCACTGAACCGAGGCCGAGATCTTAGATTCACGCCGTTTGTGACCGGTGGAGCAAGCCGTATCCAGAGTGCAGGAGTGACCGATGATGCAGTGCAGCGAGACATCGGTATGGACCTCAAGTACGGTGTCAGTGCAGGCTTGAATCTCGATGTCACGATCAATACTGACTTTGCCCAAGCAGAAGTCGACGACGAGCAGATAAACCTCACACGTTTTCCGCTATTCTACCCAGAGAAACGAGATTTTTTCCTTGAGAACGCCGGTCAATTCGATGTTGGGTCTGTAGATACTTTCAATCGTCTGGCCAATCTTTTCTTCACAAGACGTATCGGTCTCTCAGATACAGGAGAGACAGTGCCGATCATTGGCGGGGCCAGGCTAACTGGGAAGGTCGGTCGAAATAATATTGCCCTCATGGACGTCCAAACCGGCGGTGCCTTCCAGGAATCCGGCGAGAATTTCTTGGTTGCTCGCTATAGCAGGAATATTCTGACTCGGTCCAATATAGGCGGCTTATTCATCAATAAGGCCGAAACCGAGGGCCCTCATTATAACCGTACATACGCCGTTGACATGACGCTTGCCCCCCTCGCGAGCTTCACAGTAACTGGCTTTCTGGCCAAAACGGAAACCCCCTCCATCAGCACCGGTGACATGGCCAGGTACCTGAACGCAACCTGGGTCAGCCAAAGTTGGCAGATTTTTGGTGAGTTCGCTGATTTTCAAGACAACTTCAATCCTGAAGTAGGCTTTCTGCCACGCAGAGGAATACGCACAACCAAGCTTCACCTAGAATGGAATCCCCGCCCCGACAGTTGGGGCCTTCGGGTGCTTTCCCCGATGTACAACATCCTCTATACAACAGACCAACAGAATCAGCTTGTGTCCCGGCGCCACCACTTCATGAGCGGAACGCGGTTCGACAACGGGGCATATCTGAACATCATGTACAACCGACACTATGAACGGCTTGATAGACCCTTCACAGTGAGAAGGGGAGTCACCCTCGCCCCGGGTGCGTACCGCTACGGATCATTACGCCTTTCATTCAACAGTAATCAGGCACGTCGAGTCTATTACGATCTCATGTTCTCTCCCCAGACCTTCTTCAACGGAACTCGTGTCGACATGAATGGGACCGTAGGAGCGCGAATAACAAGCCAGCTTTCTACTCAAGCTTCCTACTCCAGGAACGACATTGACCTTCCTGTAGGTGAATTCAAGGTTCACTTAGCAGCGTTTCGCATAGATTATGCCCTGTCACCAAACATCACCCTCCGCACGATCTCTCAGTACAACTCCTCAACTGAGCAGTGGGGATCAAGTGCTCGCCTTCGGTACACATACAGACCCGGCAGTGACCTTTATCTCGTGTATGATGAGGTCCGACGTGATCCGACAGACCCTACTGGCCTACTCGAGTTCAGAGATCGGCGGCTAATGCTCAAAGTTACCCACCTGTTGTCGCGATAGGACCTCACACTATCTGCGCAAGTGCTGGTCAAACCATTCGATCATGGCTTGCTGTGCCCGCTCCCTATCTGCTGTCAGGCGGAATCCGTGATCCCCTCCAGGTATGATAATAAGCCCTGATTCCACCCGTTTTTCCTGCAGTGCTTCGAACATTACCTCACTGTTTTGCACATTCACGAGCATGTCCGCGTCACCGTGGATCAGCAGCGTCGGAGGGTCGTCAGAAGAAGCAAAAAGTATAGGGGATATTGAAGCGGCTTGATCCTCGGCAAAGTCTAGGGCCGGGAAGCGTTCGCTTGGGCCCACTATCGGCCTTAGATCCACAGGCGGGTAGTAAGCGACAACTGCAGCTACGCGAGCGGGTGTGCGCATAATCTCATCACTAGAGTCCATTACTCCATCATCTGACGCCAAGCCCAGCATAAGTGAGAGGTGCCCGCCCGCACTTCCACCGTAAACTCCAAGGCGATCTTCATCCACGCCCAGTTCTTCTGAGTGCAACCGTACGTATCGAAGCGCGCGTCTAACATCAGCTTCGGCCTCCGGCACCTTATACCTAGGTGCACTTCCGTGCCGCACGGCCATAACCGTAAGCCCCTTCTCCAGCAGACCTCTGAAGTTACGAGCGATGAGCCATTCGGGAGGGCTCCAGCGTGACACCCAACCACCACTCACCATATACAGGACCGCTCCACCGTGAGCGTTACGGGGATGAAACACATCGAATGTGAGCGCCATCCCGTCCTTGTGCCCATAAACAACATCAGGGGTGACCTCGACATCGATTTCTGATTCAGAAGTCGGCCCTTGGGCCGTCAGCGAAACCGGACAACCCAACGCTACCAGAAGAAGAAACAACTTTGGAATCCGTTTCATCTTCATAATCTCGTCTCCAGGCAGTATTCAGTATGCTGTGATCTTTTTTTAGCGCGCAGCCAGAGCGATCAACTCAGCTGGATGATCCGGTCCTGCTACTGCCACGACAATGTACTGGCGACCATCAGCCATATATGTCATTGGAACTCCTGTTGGGCGAGCTGGCAATGGAATCTCCGCCACTATAGCACCCGTCCTTTTGTCGTGCGCCCGTAATATTGGATCCCCACTCGTTACAAAAAGAAGGGTCTGAGTAACTATCGTGCTGCCACGAGTGGATGTTCCCGTTCTGGGGACTTCAATCCCATCCAGTGCGGGGTGGTTCTTCACATACTCTGGTGTGTCCCCGTTTGGTACCATCCACAGGTGTTCACCGGTATTTAGATCGATCGCCGTGACCCTTCCCCATGGCGGCTTTACCAACGGCAGACCCTGAGGGCCCGGGAGCCGCCATCGCGCGTCCACGTAGTTCATGTCAGAGTTTTCTGGATCTCTGAATAAGCCCCTCACGATAGGATTTGTGATAGACGGGACGTACAGAACTCCACTCTCTACATCAACAGCAGCACCTTCCCAGTTCGCTCCCCCACCCTGGCCAGGTGTCTGGATAAGCCCCTTCGTTCCGTCTTCTGCTTCAGAGAGTGAAGGCGGAGTGAATAGAGGTCCAATCCTGTACTGAGAAGCAATCTCAACAGCCTGGGCTTTGAGTTCAGGGGTGAAGTCAATCAAGTCGTCTACCGTGAGACCTTGGAGATCAAATGGAGCAGGCTTGGTCGGAAACGGCTGAGTGGGTGAGGTGCGCTCGCCAGGGATATCGCTGGAGGGCACCTCTTTTTCAGTAATCGGCCATACTGGCTCTCCGGTCACCCGATCAAAAACGTAGGCAAATGCTTGTTTGGTGACCTGGACTACGGCCTTAAGTGGCCGTCCATCGACCTCAACATCGACCAGAATCGGGGGTGCAGGATTGTCATAGTCCCAAATTCCGTGATGAACCATTTGGTAGTGCCAGATCCTCTCCCCCGTTCGAACATCTAAGCAGACCAGACTCTGGGTGAAAAGGTTGTCACCTAGTCTATGGGCCCCATAGTAATCACCGGTACCCGCCTCGGTTGGCAGGTACACGTAACCGAGTGCGTCGTCTACTGAAAAAGGAGCCCACACACCAGCGTTGCCTGTGTAACTCCAAGAATTCCCCTCCCAGGTCTCGTTCCCGAACTCTCCCGGCTGTGGGATAGTGTGGAATATCCAGAGGCGTTCGCCCGTCCTAGCATCGTAGCCACGGATAAAACCTGGGACATTCTCCTTACTCACCGGAGCCAAGCCCGTAAGCAGTGCCGCACCGACAACGACGACTCCATTAGATATGACAGGGGGTGAACTCGATCCGATCGCACCCTCAATCGGATCTACTGGACGGTCGAGTCCTTTCTTCAGATCAACGATGCCTGACTGTCCGAAGGTGGTTACGGGTTTGCCTGTCTTAGCATCTAAGGCAACGAGGTGGTATCCCGGGGTAATCAGAAAAATCCGCTCGTCCGCCCCATCTTTCCAATATGAAACACCTCGGCCTGAGTTCAGTCGTGGAGCATTTTCCCCGCGCCTTCCTTCATCCAATCGATACATCCACAGTGTCTCGCCGGTTGTCGCATCTATAGCTACCACAGCCCTTCTGTAGCCAGCCGTGGTATAAAGCACGCCGTCAACCATGATCGGCGTCACCCTAGAGTTAAATTCTGGATTGGGACCGAAGTTTCGAGTCTGCCATCGCCAAGCAATTTCAAGCTCTCCAATATTCTCACGGTTGATCGCACCTAGTGATGAGTACTTAGTGCTGCCCCCATCCGCTGAATAGGTAGGCCATTCTCCATTGGTCGCACCGGTTTGCCCAAGCACCGGTACTGTACATGAGAGAGCAGTTATCAAGACACCAAATTGACGGACCGCGTTTGGGGCCCTAAGGGCTCCGAATCCGGGCCAACAAAGCTTTGTAATCAGTTTCATCATAGGGCCAACATGCCTCCCAAAGGGCTGTTCTGCCATCGCTCCTTCCACCGTAAGCTCTGTAGGTCAGATTTCTTAGCGATTGCCTTGAAAGCAAGAGAGCCCGTAATCTTCGCATTTCAGAATACGCAGTCAGGAGGAGTAACCATGAGTGCAAGGCAGCCAATCTATCTATGTGCTGCTCTGCTTGCGGTCGGTGCAGTCATGGAACTCAGCGCCCAAGCTCCCTCCACATTCATCGTTGAGAGCCCGACGATGCGAACAGGGGAGATGATGCCCCGTAAGTATTCCCCTGACGGACCGAATCTTTCACCTCCCATAACCTGGAGGGGTTTGCCGGCTGAAACCCGCCAGATAGCCGTAATATGCCAGGATCACGGAGCTGGAAACCCACCCCCATGGGTGCACTGGATCATCTACAATATCCCCGGGAATGCTACGGGATTGCCGGAGGGAATCCCCTTTGATTCCACTGACCCAATGCCACGGGAAATCACCGGTGCCACGCACGGCAACAATGGCTGGGGTCTATCGATGTACCGAGGTCCGGCACCACCCAGAAACAGTGTTCATCATTACCACTTCGCCGTCTTCGCCCTGAATACTGAGCTGGACCTGCCCCCGGGACTTACCCGAAACGAACTCCTGGAAGCAATCGACGGACACGTCATTGGGGAAGGCCACATGATGCCGATTTATGAGCGACAGCCAGCGGACCAGGATACGATACCAAATAACTCGATCCATGAGTCATGGAATGACTAAGAATCCTCAAAAGAAGAACCATCCCCCTGATGGCTCAGAGCAGAAGACCGCTTCCAAGATCACTCGTCGAGATCTTCTTAAGGCCGCGGGGGCTGCAGGCGCTGCCGCGCTGATTCCTACTTCGCTCAAGGGTGCCTCCAGCGTAGCCAGTCCCATCCTAGATGGAGCTATGCGAGGCACTGCGGCCGTGCCCCCCGGGGCACCGCTCATGAATCTTACAGCTAGGGAGACCGAAATACTCGCGGCAATGGTCGACCGCTTGATACCGTCGGATGAGCTTGGCATTGGAGCACTTGAAGCAGACGCCCTTGGATATATCGACCGCACTCTCAGTGAGCTCGGCCCTGATTCTGTTGAGTCTTATCGCACAGGGCTCGCAGCACTCGATAGATATAGTGAATACACTCGTGGTGCCCGGTTCATCGAGCTCTCGGAGCGAGATCAGGATTCCGCCCTGATCGACCTACAAACCGGGGGAGCTTCCGGTGCCGGAGTGGGCTTTGTTGGCAGTTCAGGTTCGTTTTTCAACATGGTGA
Organism: uncultured Gemmatimonadales bacterium; assembly: GCA_913045345.1. Taxonomy (GTDB): domain Bacteria; phylum Gemmatimonadota; class Gemmatimonadetes; order Longimicrobiales; family Gaopeijiaceae; genus UBA1142. Next base: position 4,624 of record CAJWPN010000011.1, on the reverse strand, counting down.
AGAGTCACACATGGCAAGGCACATTCGGAGACCCGCACTATGGTGGGAACCGAGAATTCGCAGGCTGGGACCTTATCGATTATCCGGGTGTTCGCATGCGCGTCACAGAGGAAGATCAGGAGCAACTTGAAGCAGAAGAGCTAGAACCGGAACGACGTTCAGCATACGAGTTGGCCATGTTCCGGACCGGGAGGCCCCGATGATCTACACCTCCTGCCCAAAGGGGCAGTGACCGATGCCAAGGCAACTCAGATCAACCGATGTCGTTATTGTTGGAATGGGCGCAGCCGGAGGCGTAGCTGCGCTACCCTTGGCTGAAGCAGGACTGGATGTGGTAGGTCTCGAGGCGGGTACCTGGCTAGACCAGCGTGACTTTGCACCTGACGAGATCCGCAACAACTACCGTGACTGGCCGATGCTCGTAAAGAAGTGTGAGAACGAACGACCCACATCCCGAGCAACATCCGCAACGAACGCCAACCGTGTAGGCGGACACCCGATGATGAATGCGGTTGGTGGAACCGCAGTCCACTATTGGGCACAAAGTTGGCGCCTCAATCCTTGGGATTTCCAGGTTGTAAGCGAAACTACACGTCGCTACGGGCGGTCCAAGATCCCATCGAATTCAACTGTTGAAGATTGGCCGTTTGGGTATGATGAACTCGAACCCTACTACGACCGGGTCGAACGCGAGATTGGAGTGTCAGGACAAGCAGGCAACGTTGGTGGCCAGATCGATTTGAAGGGGAATAGGTTTGAGGGACCCCGGAAGCGACCCTATCCCATGCCCCCCCTACGTTGGACGGGTTTTCTTGAAACGATGGCTGACGCTGCTCACTCACTCGGGTGGCATCCCTTTCCAGGTCCCGCAGCAATCAACTCCGAGCGTTACGATGGCCGCGCCGGCTGTGCCTACCATGGCTTTTGTGCCAAGGGTGGCTGCCCCGTCAACGCAAAGAATTCACCGCACCTGACTACAATTCCGAAAGCTCTCGACACTGGCAATCTGCGGATCGTGACTCAAGCCCACGTAACAACCCTCGAGATGGACGGTGAGGGTCGGGTAACAGGCGTGAATTATGTAGTTGGAAACGAGGAGTACTTCCAACCAGCCAAGGTCGTATTACTAGCCTGCTACACGTACGAAAACGTGCGGCTGCTTCTGCTCTCCAAGTCGAGTGCTTATCCGGACGGTCTGTCAAATAATCACGGACAAGTCGGACGTCACTATTTCAGCCACCATCAAGGTGCTGCTGTTAGTGCGCTCTTCCCATTTGATCTCAAATCTTGGTATGGACTGCCAGCTCAAGGCGTCGCGATTGATGACTGGGCCGATGACAACTTTGACCACGCAGGGCACGACTTTATCGGAGGTGGCAACCTGTGGGTGATGTCTGACCGACGACCGATCTCAGCGGCGAGTATGAGCACCTACGGTAACGGACGGAACTGGGGCTCCGGATGGAAGCGGTTCGTTCGGGAAAATGCTGACCGTTCACACTCGTCTTACATCCAAAAAACGACACTCCCTTACGAAGACAATTACCTCGATCTCGATCCTACTGTCACCGACGAACTTGGCCTCCCGGTGATTCGGATCACCGCTCAATTCAAGCAGAACGAGCGTGCGATAGCCGAATTCACCCAGAATCGTATGGAGGAATGGTACCGGGAAGCGGGCGCTATTGAAGTTACCCGGGGTGGGCTTGGTAACTCGATGGGCATCTCCACACACGCCTACGGAGGTACCCGCATGGGCCACGATCCCGAGACGAATGTTGTTAATCCGTGGGGCTTTTCACACGAGTCCCCAAACCTAGGAATCCTTGGTGCCTCGGTGATGGGCACGAGCGGTGCACGGAATCCGACGCTTACGTCACAGGCACTCGCTTGGCGCAGCGCAGCCCACCTCGTCGAGAACTGGGAAGACGTTTCCAGCTAGACTGACTGCCGAATAGAGAACAAAGCAAGGCTTAGAAAAGCAAATGGGTACGGGAACCTTCGCAGCGGTACTGATCGTTGGAGTGATGCTTTTATTGATTATCTCGATTTTTATTCGTGTAAAGAACAAGAACGAGGCTAGAATCCGACGAAAAGTAAGATCGATCCTTATAGAGGAAACGACCGGCGTTTCCGTTAATGAGCGGCTAAAAGCGAAGAGGAAATCAATCTCGCGTCCTGAAAATGTTGATTTCTGTGAACTGCGTTCTGCCAAGAGACTTGATCTGCCCGAGCGTGCGGATGGGTGGCTCAACCTCAGCGGGTTGACCACAGTGGAAGGATTGAAGCTGCCCAAACATGTGGGTGGAGGTCTCGACCTGAAGGGACTCACTACCGCAGAGGGATTGGAATTTCCCGAGTACGTGGGAGGGTGGCTCGATTTACGGGGCCTGACTACGTCGCGGGGACTGAAGCTACCTGAGCGGGTGGGCGGAGACATTTACTTCTGGTCCCTGTCCAAATCTGAGTACGACCGACTATCCCACCGCCCTGTTCGGATGGACGGCAAAGTCCGCTTCGAGCCGTTAGTCAACTACTCTTCGCTCGGGACAGATTATTCTTCAGGCGATACTTACGGGTTCAGCTGGTGACTCGTTCAACTACACGTCGCATGAGGGGGACATGGGTTCAGCAACTAGTTCCCCCCGAATAGTTCTCCGAAGAAATCCCCTGGATTCCAGGTGGGCCGTGCCGTTTCCTGAGCTATGATGTAACCAGTCAAGAAGTTCACGCGAGTATGTGCGGCACCTGCTTCAAAATCGAAGCCTTGGTCAACCTCATCAAAGGGTGTGTGATACAGGTTTTGGCGGAACGCCGTATTGATTGCTCCACCATCTAAATTTGGATCCCCTGTCTCAAAACCGCTCTTGATGAACAGCGATGGAATGCCGCGTCTTACAAAGCTGAAATGGTCACTCCGGATGAACAGGACCTGTTCAGGTATTGGATCCGGCCCGATCGCGAGTCCGAGATGTTCTGATGCAGCACGGACCGGTGAAGCCAGGGTCGAGTGTTCCGCCCCATATGGAACAATGTCCCGTAGCGGATGAAAGAGGAACGGCATATCTAAAGAGAAGCTCGCAACCAAGCTCGACCCGGGCATCGTCGGATTCTCGACGAAATAGTCAGAGCCGAGCAACCCCCACTCTTCTGCCGTCGGGATCAAAAACAGAACTGACCGCCGAGGTTTTGTTTCCAGGCTCGCAAACGCCCGAGCGATCTCAAGGACAATCGCTGTCCCCGAAGCATTGTCATGGGCACCATTGTAGATGGCATCCCCGTCTACCTCGACCCCGATCCCAAAGTGATCAACATGGGCTATGTACACGACGTGCTCGTCGCGAAGCACAGGGTCGCTTCCCTCAAGGCGTGCTATAACGTTCCAGCTATCAACCCTGCGGTGACTGCTCGTTGTACCGATCGAGACCCGTGTAGCTAGATCAAATGCCTGTGGTGTGCTTTCTGCTGCTGCGCTGAAAGCTTCTTCAATGGGCTGTGGTGATCCCGCAAAAAGCGCGCGAGCTGCAGGGTGGTTGAGGGAGGCCGAGCCCAGGATCGCCAGATCACCTCGGTTGGGATTGCCGTCATCGTCGAGCCAAGCAAAGCTCCCGCGTTTTGAGCGCGCTAGATTGACCTCCCATCGGAACCTCGGATCCCCCGGGTAGGTGAAGCTGAGAATACCCACAGCGCCACGAGCTATGGCCTCACTCTGCTTCGTCGCCCCTGAGGAATAGTATGCTCTCTCGTTACTGGGGAATGCTGGAGGTGCCCCAGTAAGATACGCCACGATTTTCCCTTCAACATCAATGTCGGCATAGTCATCATAGCCAAGTCCGGGGGCACTGACTCCATACCCTACAAAAGCAACAGCGGCCTCGGAGACGCTCACGGTCTCCCTAAGAGGATCAGGGCTCAAGTAGAAATCCGCGCCGTATTCGAGTTCCTCAACACCGGAAGGCGAAGAGATCCGCATGCTGCTCCCTTCTTCGATCACAAGACTCTCACGAAGCGGGACAGGCTGTTGATACGTCCCATCAATACCCGCTGGATCCAACCCAAGGGCACTGAGAGATGTTTCCACATACTGGGCAGCTCCACTGAAACCTCGGGTTCCTGGGGCTCTCCCCTCAAGAGAATCATCCGCGAGCACCCGGATATGATGGTCGATCGCCTCAGGCCGAATCTCGCCCAGAGCAGCCTCGACACTAGGTGTGTCGAGCGCTACGGCTTCTGACTGTTCTTGGCTTCCGCAACCAGTGAGGAGGAGAAAAACCGGGATCTGCCACGCTATGGGAATGAATCGGTTCATGAAGACTGGCTCTCCTCTAAGAAAAATGCCGCCTGATTTCTTGAAATCATTCGTTCTTTGTTCTCTGGCCGGACCGGGAACGTTGGTAAATCAGGGTGAAACAACCCCTTAAGATCGTTAGGAATCCCACCCAACCCCATATCTGCCCTGAAACTCCCTTGGGATCAGTAGCAAAACCCCAAGCTGTGGTTTCAGCAACCAGAAGACTTCCTAGACATATCAGGATGTAACCCGATCTGGTGGTCCCCTCATACCAAATACTCTTCACTTCTCAACAGGGGTCGTAAGTAATGGCCTCACCATACTCCAACCACT
>CAJWPN010000010.1:0-50493 GCA_913045345.1 uncultured Gemmatimonadales bacterium | reverse complement strand
ATCAGCGCCCATACACACTCGACTATATCAATCTCATATGTACCGATTGGATCGAACTTCATGGTGATCGTGCATTCCGAGACGACCAAGCAATTGTAGGCGGATGGGCTCGTATACGTGGGCGCACAGTGATGATGATCGGCCACCAGAAAGGCCGAACCATGAAAGAAAATTTAGACAGGAATTTCGGAATGCCTCACCCCGAAGGCTACCGAAAAGCCCTCCGTCTCATGAAACAAGCAGAGAAGTTTGGACGACCTATAGTTACGCTCATCGACACCCCAGGCGCTTATCCAGGTATTGGAGCGGAAGAGCGGGGTCAAGGGGAAGCAATTGCGACAAATCTCCGGGAAATGGCCCGATTAAAGACACCTCTTATCAGCGTGATAATCGGTGAGGGCGGATCAGGAGGTGCCCTCGCCCTAGGTGTCACGGACCGAATTATGATGCTCGAGCACTCAGTTTATTCAGTGATTTCACCCGAGGGCTGCTCGGCGATACTGTGGCGCTCTGCAGAACATCGGGAAGAAGCTGCCAGTGCTCTACAGTTAACAGCTGACGATCTACTTGATCATGGTGTATGTGACGAAATTATTCCTGAACCGATAGGTGGTGCTCATTCAGATTGGGACACTGCTGGGGCTTATCTTGAAGATGCCTTGGACCGCGTCCTCTCTGAACTCGTAGAACTGACAATTGAAGAATTGCTCGAAAGTCGGTGGGCGAAATACGAAGCAATTGGTGAATGGCGTGAAGCATGAGGGACGATAAAGCCTGGTCCGGTTTTGCAGAGATTTCGTTCAAAGGGAATCGCAAGGCTTATTTCAGCTACACCAACCTTAATCTGCGTCCTGGCTTGGATGTGATCGTCGAGGCAGACCAGGGTAAGGACTTGGGGAAAGTGACAGCCGCAGGAGTGATCGCTGAAAGGAAGTGCTCCTCCTCAAACGGAGGTTGCGCAACGCCAACCCCGGAACAGAAGGTTCTTCGGATTGCTCACTCCGACGATATCGGGAAAAGTCAGGCACTGCGCAAAGATGAAGATAGAGTGCGAATTGAGGCCCGTAAGTTGGTAACCAAGCACCAATTAAACATGAAGGTGACAGATGCAGAGTGGCAATTCGATCGCAATAGGCTGACCCTCTACTTTACGGCTGAGAAACGTGTTGATTTCCGCCAGCTCGTTCGAGATTTAGCGAGCAAGTTCAAGGCTCGTATCCAACTAAAGCAGATCGGAGTTCGGGACGAAGCTGCACTCCTGGGAGGAGTAGGACGCTGTGGACGAGAGCTATGCTGCTCCACATGGCTACCTGAACTTAAACCAATCAGCCTTCAACTCGCTAAAAGCCAAGGTCTCTCTTTAAACCCTTCTCAAATCAGTGGATGCTGTGGCAGGCTAATGTGTTGCCTTATGTACGAGCACCGCACCTACGTAGAAGCCCGACGGCGATTCCCACGTGAAGGTCGTAAGATCCGCACGGGAAAGGGTCTAGAACGTGTGGTAACAATCGATATCTGGAATGATACCGTCTTACTCAGAGATGATGAAGGTACCCGCCGTACGTTGACGCTTGAACAACTAGAGATAGAGGTCGCACAGTGAGTGATGCCACCCGTCTCTTCATTACAACCCCTATCTACTACGCTTCGGGCGAGCCTCATATCGGCCACGCCTACGCAACGATTCTCGCGGATGTAATCGCACGATTTGGTCGACAAACTGGAGCTGATGTCTTCTTTCTCACTGGTACTGACGAACATGGTCAGAAAATGCAGGAAGAGGCTGAGCGCCGGGGCATCAAGCCGATTGAACTGTGCGATACCATGGCGACCGCCTTCGGTGAGGCATGGGAAACTCTCGAGATTTCACACAACCGTTTCATACGGACTACAGAGCCTGAGCATATTGCTGTGGTAACTGCCTTTCTTCAGCGTCTCTGGGACCGTGGTCAGATCTATGACGGGACATACTCGGGGTGGTACTGCGTATCTGACGAACGTTACTGGACTGATAAGGACCTCGGACCAGGAGGCACCTGCTCAATCTGTAGCCGCAAGGTTACGTACGTAGAAGAAAAAAACTACTTCTTCAAGATGAGTAATTATCAAGACGCTCTAGTCCAACACATCGAAGACAATCCGGACTGGATCATCCCGGAGATCAGACGGAACGAGGTCCTAGGCTTCTTACGACAACCGCTGGCTGACCTCTCAATATCACGACCGAGGGAGCGGGTGTCTTGGGGGATACCGCTACCTTTCGATGAGGACCACGTCGCCTACGTTTGGGTCGATGCCCTAATCAACTACCTCACGGCCTCAGGAGCGATTAACCCTGAGGCATCATCAGGTGAACAAGGCTTTGAGGATGTGTCCGATTCTTGGTGGCCTTGCGATCTGCACCTAATTGGCAAGGACATCCTTACGAACCACTCGGTTTACTGGCCAACACTACTGATGGGCGCTGGTCTCCCAATCCAACGGCAGATCTTATCTCACGGATGGTGGATCGTGGGAGACACAAAAATGTCCAAATCACTTGGAAACGTAGTAGATCCACTAGCACTACGAGAGGATTTTGGGACCGATGCTGTCCGCTGGTATCTACTGCGGGAGATGCCCACTGGTTCAGATGCCTCGTTTACGCCAGAACGGTTCATGACGCGCTACAACGAGCTCTCTAATGTGCTTGGGAATCTTGTGAGTCGTTCGATTTCAATGGTCTCGAAGTACAGAGACGGAATTGTACCCACCTCCCAAAATTGTGGCCTTTCCAGCGAAATCAGCAAGGCATTAGCTAGTAATTATGATGCGATGGCTGATTACCGTATACATGAAGCGCTCGCAGCTAGTATGGACCTAGCCAGAGCTGCAAACGTCTATGTAGAAGACCGCCAGCCCTGGACACAGGCCAAAGATCCCAATGCGGCAGAAGAACTAGATGAGACTTTAGCTACCTTAGTGCGCGTCCTCTGCGTGCTTTGTGCCCTTTTAGAACCTGTCGCTCCAGGTAAAATGGCTGAACTTGCACTTCGACTCGGACTTAATAGCCTCCCGTCATTGGAAACTTCTCTAACAGTCGACCTTACCGGTAACCGTTTAGAGGTAAGTGATCCGCTTTTCCCACGAATCGAGCCGTCGTGGGCTGGGGATTTGGGTTGACGCTTACTTCAACCCTCATCTACTTTTTCCGTTGTAAATAAGGGTTCTGCCAATGCATAGAGCGATATAACGGATGATCGGAGACAGGTGGACATTTCTATTAGTCCGGGACGGACACAGCACCATCAAGCAATACGCTCTGTCCTCACGCCGCCTTCAGGTATTAGTTGGAGGAGGGCTGCTAGCGGCTATTATCCTTCTTGGATACGCTGTCACAATTGGGGTTGATGGATACGCTCGGTTACGATCAGCTCAGCTGGATGCTCGTAACACTGTCCTTCAGGATGAACTTCAGGAGTTTCAGACGCGCGTTGACCATCTTGAGTCGACACTCAATCAGATTGCTCAGGATGATGCCCGCTTCCGCAGTATAGCTGGCCTAGAATCCATTGACTCTGAAGTCCTACAAGCTGGCGTAGGAGGACCTGGACTCGTTGGACCAGAGGCTCACTCACTCTGGACAATTGACCCATCGATTTCGGAGAACCTCTTCGAAGTGTCGTACGATCTAAACCAACTGGAACGCCGGGCCCGTTTACTGTCTAGCAGCTTGGAGGAGGCCACGGATTCCCTGCTCGCTCACAGAGATCTGCTGGAATCGACGCCCTCAATTTTACCAACCCCAGGATGGCTGAGCAGCAGCTATTCTGAATCCCGCATGCACCCTATTCATAACCGACCACTGCCTCACCCTGGAGTAGACATCTCTGCTCCAAAGGGAACATCTATTTATGCAGCAGCTAAGGGTAAGGTTATTAAGGCAGGTTGGATCGTTGGATACGGACTCACGATTGAAATCGACCACGGCTTTGGATATGTGACACTCTACGGTCATGCTTCAGAGTTGGTTGCTAGCCAGGGGGAAGAAGTACAGCGTGGTGATGTAATAGCGAGAGTGGGGAGTACTGGTATAGCAACTTCACCACATCTGCACTATGAGGTCCGTGTTCAAGGTATAGCTCAGAACCCAGCTAACTTTATCCTTCCCGAATATGTACGCTATTGATGGCCTTCTGGTAAAACAGCCTTGCCATAAGCTTGATGCTGTTTTTCAACCGCTGTACCTTCGCCCTCTTCTGTTTCTAAACAAGACGAATGGAGTTTAAATATGAGGTGTAGGTTCCTCTTGTTCAGCCTGAGCTTGCTGATCGCAGCCTCCGCGTGCGGACCGGCTGAAGTCGTAGTGACCATGGAGCTTGATGTAGCTAGCCCAGATGGGGAAGGAATGGTTACACGACCTCTTTCAGATATTGAAGTGAGACTTCTGCCCTACGATCGGGACGCAGTCTTCGATTCGATGGCCAGCGCGTTTGGCACGCCAGAACCTCCCATTCCTGAGGAACTCATCGCGGAACGAGAGCGGGTTCAAGAAGCACAGGTGGAATGGCAGAATAACCAGAACCGCTGGAACCTGATCCGAGACACACTCCAGAAATTGACTACTGCCTTAGAGCAGTATAACCGCGGAGAAGCTACCTACGTTGTGCTATTCAGAGAGTGGAATGATTTCGATGGAGAGCTTGGCGATGTAGAACGCCAGATGAATCGGTCGTTTGAAAACTTTACTGGCCTGCAAGAGGGTACGATCGAAGCCTCTAACACCATTAGAATGATGCGGGAAAATTGGGGTGATGAAGCTTTCTCTGGATCATTTGAAGTATTTGATGCTAAGAGGAGAGCCTCCGGTCTTGATGCAGTAGCAGACACTACGGATGCTTCTGGTATCGCCAGACAAAATCTAAAAGTCAAACCTGGCCAATACTGGGTCTATGCTCGTTACGAGCTTGCTTATACAGAACTCTATTGGAATATCCCTGTTGAGGTTATTGGAGGGGAGCCTCTTCAAGTGTCTCTTTCCCGTGCTAATGCCGAGGAACGAATTAAGCTGTAAAACGCTCACTAGTGGGCATACCCAAATACTGCTATTAAGCCGCCCAAGCACGAACAAGTGCCTGGGCGGCTTCCTTTTATGAGTCTCGGAAGCGATTGTGTTGCCCCATGATCAGTGCTAGCGGTGTAAACCCCACTTTTAAGGTCGATGCGGACTCTGTCGGTTGGATCACATTTGATGATCCAAAGCGCAAACTCAATGTGCTTGCTGAAGACGTTATGCGTGACCTCGCTGAAGCACTGGATCAGGCTCACATAGCAGAACATGAAGGTCGTGTGCAGGCCTTAGTGATCCAGAGTGGCAAAGTACGCTCTTTCATTGCAGGAGCAGACATTCATGAAATCACCAAGCTCGAGGATCCCCTAGAGGTAGAGCAGAAAATTCAACTTGGCCAAGCAATCTTCGGGAAGCTGGAGAACTTGTCAGTCCCAACCATCGCGGCAATCGATGGAATCTGTATCGGAGGGGGCACTGAAATTGCGTTGGCATGCCAGCACCGAGTCCTTTCGGATTCGAAGGCCACGAAAATAGGCCTACCAGAGGTTACTCTTGGAATATTGCCTGCATTGGGTGGCACTACTCGTTTACCGCGGCTGGTCGGACTACGATCGGCCCTTGAACTCCTGCTCACTGGGAAGCAGATCGACTCGCGTAAAGCCCGTAAAATCGGCTTCGCTCAAGAAGTTTTTCCTGAAGCCCTCTTTGGGAGAATGGTCCGAGATTTCGCTCTTGATGCTGTTGAGCTTCAACCAAGGACATCAAGACGAAAAAAAGACCTCCTGAGCAGAGTAATGGATGATACCCTGCTCGGTCGTAAAATCGTGCTGAGCATGGCCCGAAAGAGAGTAACTACCCGAACCGGTGGTCATTTCCCCGCACCGCTCCGGATTCTTGACATCCTAGATAAGCATCTAAGTGGTAGCATCTCGGATAGTCTCGCAGCTGAAGCACACTTAGGAGCAGAGCTTTTCATCTCTTCAGTGAGCAAGAACCTTCTGCATGTATTCCATACCAGAGAGGCCGCCCGGAAAGGGCTTCGTGTAGATCCTAACAAGAATGATTCCGGCAAGATTCAAGTCCTAGGAGTACTGGGAGCGGGTATCATGGGTGGTGGTATAAGCCAATTCGCTGCGTACAATGGCGTTCGTGTGTATATGAAAGACATCGATCACAAAGCCATCACTACTGGATTGCGCCATGCGAAGGGCCTATTTGACAAGGCTACTCAACGCAAGAAGCTATCTGGAAGACTAGCCAACCAACGTATGGAGCTGATCTCCGGAGGACTTGAATATTATGGGATCTCAAGTGCCCAGGTCATCATTGAAGCGGTCGCAGAACGGATGGATGTCAAACAATTAGTCCTTCAGGAAACAGAGAAATGCGTGCGCAACGATTGCATCATTACTACCAACACCTCCTCTCTATCAGTAGACAAGCTGGCTGAAAACCTCAATCAACCTGACCGTTTCTGTGGGATGCATTTCTTTAATCCTGTGCATCGAATGCCTCTCGTCGAAATCGTCAGAGGCCGGGATTCAAGCGAGAAAACAATTGCAGCGGTCTACGCCTTCGCACTGCAGTTGGGCAAGGTGCCAGTCGTAGTCGGTAATGGTCCTGGGTTTCTTGTCAATCGTGTTCTCGGACCCTATTTGAATGAGGCAGGATTCCTGCTCGAGGAAGGAGCAAGCATCCAGCAAATTGATACTGCTGCTATAGAATTTGGCATGCCGATAGGCCCACTAAGGCTTATTGATGAAATTGGATTTGATATCTCTGCACATGCGGGAGCATCACTCCATAGAGCTTTTGGAGAGCGACTCAATCCCTCGCTTACTCTTGTCGCACTCTCTGAAACAGACCGGTTAGGCAAGAAGGGTGGTCAAGGCTTCTATCAATATGAAAAGGGACACAACGAAAGGCCTGACGAATCGATTTATGGTGAGCTAGAAATGCCCGCTCCAACTGAACCTCAGAAGTTCTCGAATCAACAAATCCGCTCACGCCTAGTACTCCAGATGATCAATGAGGCTGCCCGTATACTAGAAGACGGTATCGTACAAAGAGCGGAACACGTTGACCTCGCGTTAATCATGGGTACCGGATTCCCGCCCTTCCGAGGCGGCCTGCTCAGATTCGCTGACACCCTGCACCCCCGTAGCATTCTCTACCATATCCGGAAGCTCGAAGAGGTATACGGTACTCGGTTTACTCCTGCTCCCCTCTTGATTGACCTCGCCGATCGTGACCGGACGTTTTACCAGGCGTTCGGAACATGATCGCAGGAATAGTCCCATGTGCTGGCACATCAAAACGAATGGGTGAACCCAAGGCACTAATGGAGGTCTCGGACAAAACATTTGTACAGCGGGCTGTCGATGTACTCTCTTTGGGCGGATGTGCTCCAGTGGTCGTCGTTGTCCCAAATAACCCTGACATAGAAAGCGCAGCTCACGGCACGAACGCCCACGTTTTAGTTAACCACGATCCTGGTGAAGGACCAATCACATCGCTGAGGCTCGCACTTCGTGACATGACTTCAAAACTTGATGGGATAATTTATCTGCCCGTAGATCATCCTCTGGTGAAAGTTGACACCATCCGGCAGTTACTAGTTGTCGCCAAAGAGTCCTTAGCACCATTAGTGATCCCCACATATTTAGGAGACAGAGGTCACCCAAGCTTTTTTCGCGCCAACCTATTTAGTGAACTCAACGACCCAGCTCTTGATGGTGGAGCCCGCACTGTTGTGCATCGGCACCTCTCTGATGCAACTCTAATTCCTGTCGATGATTCTGGAGTTCTGGCTGATATCGACACACCCGAGTCGTATGAACACGCACTACACAAAGTCAGTGACTCACCATGACATCCCTCCACCCAGCAGAAGCGACAAGACTCCTAGTAGAGGTTCCAGAAAGAGGTGGCAGTGTCGTTATATCGACCGTTGTTGGCGACAACCAGTTCACTGGAAATCGTATTGCCTTGATTGTGATTGAGAACGAGGAACCAGAGTTACGAGGTTCACTCATCCTTGAATCGGGGACTGATTCAGTAATTCAATTAATGAAGGATATATTGGAAAATCCTCATTCCTCTGATGGGCTTCACAAACTGACTGTCGCTGATCAGTCGTTGGAGATTTATATCGAAATCCGACGCCCTGTTCAGGAACTTGTAGTCGTCGGTGCAGGACATATCGCTCAACCGCTCGCACACTTAGGTGCGCTGCTGGGCTTCCAGGTTACCGTGATCGACGACCGCCCAGAGTTCGCTACTCAGGAACGTTTTCCAAGTGCCGAGAAGGTTATACGAGCCGATTTCTCAGACCCATTTCGCGATACACCGCTGCACACGCGTTCTCATGTCTTACTTGTCACCCGTGGCCACAAGTACGACTACGCATGCCTTATCAGAGCACTGGAAATGGATCCACCACCTGCTTATATCGGTATGATCGGGAGCAGACGAAGAGTGCGCGCAACATATGTACAACTCCTCGAAGAAGGCATCGCACATACACTGCTGGACCGCATATACGCTCCCGTAGGCCTCGATGTCGGTGCTGAAACTCCTGAGGAAATCGCGGTAGCGGTAGCAGCAGAACTCATTATGGTAAGACGTGGAGGGACTGGGGTTTCACTAAAGGGTGTTGAGCGCATCGTGGAAAGATTTTTCAAGGAAGACAAATGACTCATGACGATGATCGTTCGCTAACCGAAGCCCTAGAGGCTGCCCGAGAGGCTGGGCGCCGTTGTGCACTGGCAACGATTGTCTCTACAAAAGGCTCTACTCCTCGTAAAGTCGGAGCTAGAATGATTGTAGATCCTGATACAGGCCTCGTGGGCACGGTCGGAGGTGGTTGTGGGGAAGCAGAAGTTATCGAAGCAGCCTACAGGGTAATCGAGACCGGGAAAGCCCAACGGGTCAATGTAGACCTGACAGATGACCTCGTGTCATGGAGCCCAGCCGTATGTGGTGGCGTCATGGATATTTTTGTTGAACCTGTTTCTCCAGAACGTTCTTGACTGGTAGTTCCCAAGTCCGTATCCACTACCGCAGACCCCCAGATAGGGAAGAGATATTTCATCAGAGGGTCGTGCTAGAACGTCAGGAGGTTATCGTCACGCTCGCTGAGGCAATCAACCTCGATATTCCAATGATTATAGACGGGCGAGTTGCCCTAGAGCCCGGTTCTGCAGTGGTTTGGTTTACATTCCCAGGAGCTTGGCACGATATAGGAAGTTTTCACCGTGCGGACGGAACATTCACGGGCTTCTACGCCAATGTGATCACGCCACTGAAGATTGAAAAACATGTCTGGTACACGACCGATCTGTACCTGGATGTATGGGTGACTCCGAACGGCACTGCAAAGCTTCTGGATGAAGATGAATTTGAAGAAGCAATCAGTCATAGGCTAATCGACCAACCGACTGCGGACCGTGCTCGTGAGGAGGCAACTCGCTTACTGGGTGAAGCTAGGCGGGGTGTTTGGCCGCCTCCAATTGTCAAGGAATGGACACTGGAGCAGGCTCAAGCAATTACTATAGCCTGAGAAGCATCTCCTAGTCCGTTCGGTAGGCAGCACAGAGTCGAGTGATATCCACGTGCAACTGCCTCAGAACTGCAGGCTCTTCACGCAAGCAGTCAATCAAGCGAGGGTGCTGCTCCATTAACTCAGTCGAAATCTCTATGTCTTCGTGATGGTATACACCGTTGTCGACAAGGAGCAGGCGGACCTTGGTCTTATTCTTGCTCATGAGGCCCTCCGAATGAACCGCGGCATTTCCGGTAATGCAGCCAAGAAGATCAACAACATTACAATGGCAGAGATAACACAGTACTGACACCATGCCTCAATCACGAATGCCTCCAAATACGTCAGATAGGCTGAAAACGTGACGCCCACCAGGGATCCACTGAACAAGAAGGCACCGATTACAGGAGACTCCCGGTGGATAGGCTGCACCCCTAGATAGGCTAGACAAAGTAGGATCAGATAGCCTGCAACGCCGATCGCAGATACGGGTATCGGCCCAACTTTAGCATATACACTCGACTGGACAGTCCCGCAGTCCCCTACGCCGCAAACGATCGGGCCAGTCAATCCCAGATTATGTGCCATGAGATAAAGTGCAACGAACAATCCGACCATAGACAAGACCGCAATCACCATGCGATTCAACGGTGGGGAAGAAGCATGCAGGACGGTAGTGTCTTCGCTCACCCCATCCCTCCTTAGTCTCTCTAGTAGTCCCTAGATCAGTTACCAGCTGTCTCTAGGTCTTCCAGGGCCGACTCAATTGCCGCTTCTATCGACTGGAAGTCATTACGCATTACGGGCCTTAACCCTTGTCCCTTAACATTAAGGAAGATGGTCGGAGTTCCGCTTACACCCGCTTCTTGGCCCAAACTCATATTTGCAGTAACCACATCTGCGTATTTGTCACTCTTCACGCATCCCTCAAACGTATCCTGGTCCAACCCTAATCCTTGAGCATAACCCAGAAAGGCACCAACCGCGCTCTGCCTACCCGACCAACTCGACTGGTTCCTAAAGAGCTCTTGATGATACTCCCAATAAAGGTCTTGATCGCCTGCACAGCGTGCAGCACGGGCTGCAAGGAAAGCGTGGGGGTGCATATTTATTAGGGGAAAGTCAAAATACTGAAAATAAGCCCGCCCTGTCTGCACCAACGCTAGATCGATCTGGGGCTTGACTGAGAGGGCGAAGCCGCCACAGCCAGGACACTGATAATCTCCAAACTCAATGATCCCTATCGTGCCGGTTGGATCTCCTGAAGTAATCCCCTGAGCCAGCTGCTGGTATACAGCTCGATCTTCAAGATCTAGCTCGAGCAATGGCCCGGTCGCTGGGGTTCCAAGAACACTCCCTCGCACACTCCAGAACAACCACCCAGCCCCAATCAAAGCAACGACCCCAAGGATCATTCCAAACTTAGTCATGTCAGAGCCACCTTTACTGCGGCTCCCTCTCCTCTCTTCTGCTCTCGACACCTTTGACTCCCGCGCTGATCACCTGCCCTGAAGCAGGTACAGGGTATGAAACAACATTCAGTCCAGCGTAGCACCGAATCTTAGATAAACTACCGACTTGAAGATGCTCCCACGTGAAGGGCTGATCAAGCTAAGTGGACCGTGCACTGGTCGTTCAGGATGCAAGGTATGAAACGATCTCATCCGTATCAGTCAGATCTATGACGACCCTATTGGCACCAGCTTTAGCTAATTGTGATGAGCTAAAGCTACCAGTTGCCACAGCCAGCGTACGTGCGCCAATCGCCAATCCACAATCAACATCTCGGGGTGTATCTCCAATTACCACTGTGTTCTCTGGACAAAGCGCAGGGTTCCACATATCACGAGCACGCTGCAGTGCGATCCTGGAAAGGTGCTCCCGTTCCTCATGGTCTGAACCATAGCTTCCTAGAACAAAATGCTCTGTCAGACCAGCAGAGTCGAGCTTGAGTTGTGCTCCACGAGCAATATTTCCGGTCAGCAGACCCACGCCGATATCGTCCATTCTCTTGAGAATATTCAAGAGTTCATGCACTCCAGGCAGCACCTGCATGGGGCATTGAGTCAATTCATCTGCCAGCCGCTCTGTGTAGGAATGCCAGAGTGAAGGAAATCGTTCCTCAATCAGGTCGACACTATAATCAATTCCTACTAGGAGTTCTCGAGCGATTTGGGGATCGGTCTTACCACCAAAACTTACTTCTTCAACATTACCAACGGTCCCAAACGTATCGATCATCGCCCCGCAAAAGGCATTCTTCGCAGGGCCTCCAGTCATTAGAGTCCCATCAATATCAAAAAAAGCGACTCTCCGCATCTAACGACTAAGCCACTCCTGCTACTAATGTAGGATCAAGGTTCCCACCACTTATCACGATCGCAACACGTGCGTCCTGTGCTTCAACTGCCTTCGATATTAGGGCAGCAGTTGCTGCTGCACCTGAGAACTCCACTATGAGCTTTTGTTTGCTCACTAAAAGTGAAGTGGCCTCCTGGATTGCATCATCTGAGACAGTGACAACGTCATCCATAAGGCTGAAAGCATGCTCATACGTAAGTTCTCCAGCCATCACTGGTGCTAATCCATCAGCGATCGTATCGATCTGCTTAATAACCACGGGCCTTTCCTCATCAAGCGCCTTTCTCATCGAAGCCGCCCCTACGGGCTCAACACCGATTACCCGTGCAGTCGGTAAGAGTCTCTTGATCGATGCCGCTACACCGCTTGCCAACCCCCCACCACCGATTGGAGCTAACACCAGATCAACGTCTGGCCATTCTCGGGCAATCTCCAAACCGACTGTGCCCTGTCCAGCAATGATGTGGCGGTGATCGAAAGGTGGCACAATAACGAGCCCTTGTTCCTCAGCAATCTCTTCCGCCTTAGCCCGTCTTTCGAGTGAAGTCGTACCTTCGTAGATCACCTCAGCACCAAGGCGTTCTGCACCATCACGTTTTACTTTTGGAGCTGTAGTCGGCATCACCACGACTGCTCTTACACCTCTCAACTTTCCTGACAAGGCAACGGCCTGAGCGTGATTCCCAGACGAATAGGTGATAATCCCAGACGCAACCTGCTCGTCCGAAAGTTGAGAAACGAAGTTGTATGCCCCACGGATCTTGAAAGAACCTGCGCGCTGCAAGCTCTCGCACTTGAGTCGAACATTGGCCCCAGTAAGCTCAGAAACTATATCAGACGGCAATAGTGGAGTTCGTACCGCTACACCGGCCAACCGACGTGCTGCAGCTTCCACCTCTGTAAGGCCCACTAATCCTTCACCTTGTAGGATGTCGCTCAAGCCTCGACTCCGTCAGTCTCCGAAGTTACTGAGTCCTCATCACTGAGATCGTCCGAACCCTCACCATTTGCATCCTCGGTAATAACACGGGCAACATCCACAACGGCATCACCGTCATCAAGATTGACCAACTTTACTCCCTGGGTGGCGCGCCCAATTACTGAGATCTCCGATACG
This sequence comes from uncultured Gemmatimonadales bacterium, assembly GCA_913045345.1. GTDB lineage: Bacteria > Gemmatimonadota > Gemmatimonadetes > Longimicrobiales > Gaopeijiaceae > UBA1142. The sequence continues at coordinate 37,422 of CAJWPN010000010.1, read as the reverse complement.
CGCTGGCGATTCACGACTCCTCGGCGAGTGATCATCATCAATTGCTCTTCTTCCGAAACTGCCTTGACCGCTACGACCAAACCATTCTTATCGGTTGTCTTGAGGTTGATAACCCCCTTCCCGCCCCGTTTCTGTAACCGGTATGCGTCAACCTTTGACCTTTTACCCATCCCCTTCTCCGACACCACTAGCAAGGTTGAATCGGGACGGACCACAACCATGCCCACAACAAAATCCCCTTCTCGAAGACTCAAGCCCCTCACACCAGCAGTAGCACGTCCCATTTGACGCGCATCCCCTTCATTGAATCGGATCGCCTTCCCATCTCGGCTCGCGAGGATAATCTCATCCTCTCCAGATGTAATCTGAACGTCTATCAGTTCATCACCCTCTTTGATGTTGATAGCATTCAAGCCTACCGACCGGACATTGCCGTACGCTGAAAGAGCGCTCTTCTTGATCACGCCGAGCCTGGTACAAAACAAGAGGTTCCTATCCTCAGAGAATTCACGCACAGGTACCACTGATGCGATCTCTTCTTCATCTGAGAGGTTCAGCAAGTTAATGATCGGCTTACCGCGTGCCGTCCGTCCTCCGACGGGGATTTCCCACACCTTGATCCAATAACACTGTCCGCGTCGAGTGAAGATCATCAAATAGTCGTGCGTTGAAGCGACGAACAGATGTTCCACCCAATCCTCATCCTTAGTTCCCATGCCACGCAACCCTCGTCCACCTCGACGCTGGGCACGGTATGTATCAATGGGAAGCCGCTTCACATATCCCTGACGTGACACCGTGATGACCATGTCTTCTTCAACAATCAGGTCTTCCACATCGAACGATCCCACCGCTGCTGTTATCTCAGTCCTCCGGTCATTGCCGTGCTTCTCTGAGACTGCCAACAGTTCATCCTTGAGGATTCCCATCCGACGATCTTCTGATCCCAAAATCCCACGGAGATCCTCAATTAGCTCTCGTACTTCCGTCAGTTCGATTTCTAACTTTTCAATTTCAAGACCTGTAAGACGAGACAGGCGCATCTCGAGTATGGCTTTGGCCTGTAACTCGGAGAGTTCGAATCGCTCACGGAGTTCAGTAGCAGCAATCTTCGAGTCTTTTGAGCCGCGGATGACTTTGATGACTTCATCAATGTTATCAACCGCGATCTTAAGCCCCTCAAGATGGTGTTCTCGTGAAAGGGCCCGTTGGAGATCAAATTCGCTCCGACGGACTATGACCTCATGCCGGTGATCCACGAAGTGAAGAAGCATCTCGCGAAGCTGCATCACCTTTGGCTGTCCGTTAACGAGCGCGAGTAAGATCGTACCAAACGTCGATTGCATCTGCGTGTGCTTGTACAATCTGTTCAACACAATGTGCGGGACAGCATCTCTCTTCAGTTCGATAACAATCCTCATTCCTTCACGGTCTGACTCGTCGCGCAAATCCCTGATGTCCAGGAGCTTCTTGTCACGCACGAGTTGTGCGATCTGCTCTATTAGCCTGGACTTGTTGACCATAAAAGGAATCTCAGTCACTACGATCCGTTCCTGGTCGTCTCCTATCGTCTCAACATCCGCCCGAGCCCTCATGACGATGCGTCCCCTTCCGGTTCTGTACGCATCATGAATTCCTTCTTGGCCGCAAACAAAACCGCCAGTTGGAAAATCTGGGCCGGGAATGATGCCCTCTAGCTGCTCCTGGGGTATATCTGGATCATCAATGAGGGCGATTGTTGCATCGACAACTTCTCTCAGATTGTGAGGCGGGATATTCGTGGCCATTCCAACCGCAATGCCAGAAGAACCGTTTATGAGAAGGTTCGGTGCGCGAGCCGGTAGCACTGACGGTTCATCCACACTGCCGTCGAAGTTCGGGGTGAAGTCGACCGTTTCCTTATCTATATCGGCAAGAAGCTCAATCGCCATGCGTGTCAGACGGGCTTCTGTATACCGGTAGGCTGCTGCCGAGTCACCGTCTACTGAGCCGAAATTTCCCTGACCATCTACCAGTGGATAGCGGAGTGAAAAATCCTGCACCATCCGCACCATTGAATCGTAGACCGAGGAGTCACCGTGGGGATGGTATTTCCCAAGCACATCTCCCACGACAGTAGCGCTTTTCTTGAATGGTCGACCCGGGCTTAGCCCCAACTCACCCATTGCATATAGGATCCGCCGATGCACCGGTTTCAGGCCATCCCTCACATCTGGCAAAGCACGCTGCACAATCACACTCATCGAGTAATCGATGAAGGATTCTCGCATTTCGTCCTCTATGAGACGCGAAAAAACCTTTTCGCCCTGACCATTCTCTCCTACGAGATCAATCTCTTCAGTCATGCGTTTTTTCCTTACAAGACTTCGTGGGCTGACAAGTCGATAGTCTTAGTAAAATGCGAGGTAGCTTCTTGCTACGCTTCATATCAGACAAACCGCCGTCCGAGCACCATGCGCGTAGCTCAGGCAGCGATATGGCTTTGTTCTAGAGTGCACTTTCGGCCGGGAGCAGTAATGACCTAAGCTGCCGATCTACCCCTGCTTTTGTGTAGCACTCGGAGGGTTGGTAAAGGTCTGGCAAGCTCAACTTTCCTGGTGGCTTTGGAGAACTCAATTCATTCGCCTGGCTAGTGCTTACCAAGGCCTATAAAAATAACGCTTTTTCGCTATCAAATCATGCCATAGCGACGAAGTTTTCTAGCTCGCTATAGCCAGCCCCGGAAAGCAGGTTTCTCAGCGTCTGGCGAGCTCCTTCTTGGCCCACCGAAGCAAGATGTAAAACATCCTTCAACCTAAGGGCTTCATCCGCGTCTAGGACCGGCGCACCATGTATATTCTGTCCAATCTTGCGAGGGCTCACCTCCGCATAGGCGATGACCGGTACCCCAACCTGGGCTAACTCCCGACTGAAGCCCTTGCCGACTCTTCCCGCACCCCAAATCAGCACACCATTTACTGCCGAGGGAAAAGCAGAGACTAGATGGTGGACCTTGCATCGACGGAACGCATCAAGGGAATACCGTTTATCGATCCGTGACAGGCGTTCTGGAGCTTCTCTCCATTGCATAAGCACAGCAGGCACCTTTCCTAGGCGTCCACCTGATCGCCACACCCTGAGCAGAAGATCGTAGTCTTCAGGCCAACCCAGATCTTGATAACCTCCTACTTCTTCAATGGCATCGGCTCGCATAAAGAATGCAGGGTGTGGTAATGGGCATTCAACAAAAATTTCCTTCTCGATTTCTTCGGGTGTAGCCGGTGCATTCAGCCAACTCTGGTAACGCAGTGCACCATCCCGAACCTTCTCGGCAGGGAAGTACTCTATCTCACATCCACAGATCGCCAGAGAGCTATCTGACTGCATTAGTTGAATCTGCAAATCAAAGCGGGTGGGGTCAGCAATGTCATCTGCATCCATCCTCGCCAGATAAGCCCCAGTAGCTTCACTGCGTGCAAACTCGAGTGCTGGGACAATCCCTTTGGGCTCCTGTCGGAATACTCTTACACGCTCATCACGGCTAGCCCAGTCTTGAAGTACAAACCACGAATCATCTGAGGACCCATCATCAACGGCGACAACCTCGTAATTGCTATAGGTCTGGGCCTCTATAGAGGCGATCGCTTCAGGCAGGTACTCCACTCCATTTCGCACAGGAAGTAATACGGAAATCGGGGGCGATGCTGACATATAGAAGAATTCTAAGAAGCCACTAGTACGCAGTACGTCAAAGTCTGACTCTTTTGAAGAATGGGGGTCGCCTAACTCAGCAAATCCACTAGATATTGTCCAGTTACACTCTCAGGAACTTCCGCTATCCTCTCTGGCGTACCCATCGCCACTACCTCACCACCCCGAGCACCAGCTCCCGGACCCAAATCAATGACCCAATCTGCAGCACTGACCACATCAAGGTTGTGCTCGATAACCACGACAGTGTTACCGCCACTCACCAGTCTATCCAACACTTCTAGCAGTTTTGCTACATCTTCTCCCGAAAGCCCAGTAGTTGGTTCATCGAGTATATACAGCTTCCTGCCCCGTTTGCCCGCAGCACTGGTGAATTCTCGAGCAATTTTCAAGCGCTGAGCTTCCCCGCCCGAGAGTGTTGTCGCAGCTTGTCCCAGGCGCAGATACCCAAGTCCAACTTGCTCTAGCTGCCAAAGCTTCTGCCCTAATTTCCGCTCGCGAATAAAAAAGCGAATCGCCTCGGTCACTGTTAGTTCGAGTATCTCCGACACATTCTTACCACGAATCCGCACTTCGAGAAGTTCGCTGTTATAGCGAGCCCCACCACAGGTATCACAACCCACATATACATCGGCCATGAAAACCATTTCGATCTTCACTTGGCCGGCACCTTTACACACTTCACATCTCCCACCACTTACGTTAAAGCTGAAATGCCCAGGTCCGTAACCCCGTTCTCTAGCTAAGTGGTTGGCGGAAAACAGTTTACGGATATGCTCCCAGGCTTTGATATAGGTTGCTGGATTAGAGCGAGGTGTACGGCCGATCGGAGATTGATCTACTAGAACCACGTCCTCCAACCCTGTAAGCCCCTTCAGTTCTTCATATTCACCTGTGACTTCACCCAGGTGTTCTTTCACGGAACTCACGCCGCCCAACTCACGCTCTGCGGCCCTGTAAAGCACATCATGTACCAAGGTCGACTTTCCCGAACCTGACACACCCGTGACAGCTGTTAGGGTACCCAAAGGAATTTCGACATCGATTCCTTTCAAGTTGTGCAGTCGGGCTCCTTTAAGAAAAATGGATGTTCCATTCACCCGGCGGTTGGTCTTCGGTGACGGGCCGATTGAGCGCCCTGATATATACCGTCCGGTTGAGGTGTCCTCGCCCTCGAGTTCACTAGGTGGGCCTTCAAAGACAACTTCTCCTCCCTGCTCACCTGATGCTGGTCCGAGCTCCACAATATGATCTGCAGATCGAATAGCTTGAGTATCGTGTTCCACCACGACAACAGTATTACCAGCGTTACGAAGACGTTTGATCAGATCAAGAAGAGCACTGGTATCCTTCGGGTGCAGCCCTATAGTGGGTTCATCAAGGATATAGAGAGTTTCAACCAGAGCGGCACCCAAAGAGTTCGCAAGGTTGATCCTTTGAGCCTCTCCGCCCGAAAGCGTTCGAGTCTGCCTGGCTAAGGCAAGGTATCCCAGGCCGACATCACATAGAAATGCAACACGCGACTTCAGTTCTCGCAGGATTGTCTCAGCGACCTGCTCTTCCATCTTCGACAGCTCAAGACTTTCAAGCCATGGAGCAAGCTCCTCTAGTGGGAGTGCAGAGATTTCAGAGATTCGACAACCTCCAACCTGCACCCATAGAGCTTCTGGTCGAATTCTCGAACCACTACAGGATCGACAGATGTTCGGGCTCTGATACTGGCGAAGAAAAACCCGAATGTACTGCTTGTAACGCTTCTTCTCTTTTGAGACCAAGAATGGGATCACTCCCCGGAAGCCTTTTGTCCCGAACATGACGTTACTACGGAACTCTTCTGGCAGCTCGTCCCAGGGTGAGTAGATCGAAACACCCTCGTCGATCGCGAATGTCTTCAATTTCTCTCGCTCGCGACGATATCGTGGCTTAGACCAGGGGTCGACTGCACCATCCGAGATAGAGACCTCCCCGCTCGGTACAACCAGATCCACATCATAGTCAAGCGTGGCTCCGAAGCCCGTGCAGATCTGGCAGGTGCCATAAGGGTTATTGAAAGAGAAGAGTTGTGGTGACGGGTCAGTGAACACGACCTGTGGATGGTCTGGGCAACGAAACCGCTCAGTAAAGAGCAAGCGCCGCTCTTCCATCTCGATCACAGCCACCACAATGGCCTCCCCATCTCCTTCCACAAAACAGGTTCCAAGAGAGTCGGCTAGTCGATCCCTTAGACTGAGTTGCACTTTGAGACGATCAACGACAACCAGGAGCTCAGATGCCCCGCTAAGATCCACATCCAACCCTTTCACATCTCCAGCTTCAGGGCCGGATAGGTCGAGTGCAACGCCATCCGCAACAAGTCGCAGAAAGCCCATCGCACGTAGGTTTGAGACGATAGCCTCATGTGTTACTTCACTACTTCGGGGAAGCGGAAAACAGACTTGGATGCGCGTCCCTTCAGGGAGAGAGAGGACCTGGTCTACCCCCTTGCTTACCGTGTCCGGGCGTACCCGTCGATCACACTCAGGACAGTGTGTGTGCCCAACCCGGGACCAGAGCAACCGGAGATAGTCATAAACCTCCGTAGCAGTCCCCACCGTTGAACGGCTCGATTTTGTGGGGTTTTTTTGCTCGATCGCTACCGCGGGAGAAATGCCCTCCACAGCATCTACATGTGGCTTTTCCATGCGCTCGAGGAACTGCTTGGCATAAGTCGATAATGACTCCACATATCGCCGCTGACCTTCAGCAAACAACGTGTCTAGCGCCAGTGAACTCTTGCCGGAACCCGATGGACCAGTGATGACAGTCAGGCACCGTCTTGGTAGATCGAGGTCAATGTTCTTGAGGTTGTGTTGTCGTGCTCCGCGAATTCGGATCGGATCTCTCATGCCCAACGATATCACCTCAAGAGACCTGTGGGAGGACCCAGACTCTTTGGCGCCGGGGATCTACTGGACTAAAGTTCGGGTACGCATCGCACTGCCCCACAACTCCGCGTATCGATGACCGAATTGAATACACTTGACGAAGAGGTCTTCGGTAAAGCTTACGACGCGCGCCTGATGAAGCGCCTACTCCGCTACCTAGGGCCGTACCAGTGGAGGGTAGCAGTAGCGGTCTCCGTGCTGATCCTCGCATCTGCAACCCAGGTAGTCGGACCTTGGTTGACACAGATCATTATTGACGAGGCGATCCCGAGCGGAGACAGAAGTTTCGTTGCTCTCCTGGCAGGAGGGTACATCGCTGCAGTTTTGCTAGGAGCCATACTTACCTACGTGCAGGGTGTAATTACAACATGGCTTGGCCAGTCCGTAATGTATGACCTGCGCACCGAGATTTTTCGAAAATTCCAACGGATGGACCTCCGGCTGTACGATAAGAATCCGGTAGGCCGACTGATGACTCGGATCACGAACGACGTTGAAACACTGAATGAGCTATTCAGTTCAGGGCTCGTCACCGTTTTTGGAGATGTGTTCACACTAGGCTTCATAGTTGCCGCGATGCTGAATATGAATTGGAGGCTCGCACTAGTCTCGTTTAGCGTCCTACCCTTCGTTTTTATTACAGCGTTCTTATTTCGTGCAAGAATACGAAACGCATACCGAGACATAAGAGGCCGGGTAGCGAAGCTCAATGCTTTTATTCATGAGAGATTCACTGGAATTCGTGTTGTCCAACTGTTTAACCATGAAGAGGAACAGGCCAATCTTCATGCTGAACTCAACCAATCTTATTTGGATGCTCACCTCCGTTCGATCACCTACTACGCCCTCTTTTTCCCGATTATTCAATTTTTCACTGCATTCGCACTTGCACTGATCATTTGGTACGGAGGGTTGAGAACCCTAGACGGCGCAATCACAGTCGGGATTCTTGCAGCATTTCTCCAGTACGCTCGACGCTTCTTCAGACCGATACAGGACCTGTCCGAAAAGTACAACTTACTCCAGGGCGCGATGGCATCCTCCGAGCGCATTTTTAAGCTACTCGATGAAGAAAACATCATTGAGGATCCGGAAACACCAGTTGCACTGCCAGCTACAACCCACGGCCAGATCGAATTCCAGAATGTCTGGTTTGCATATGGAAAAGACCGCGACGGAAAACCTGATTGGATCCTGAAGGACTTAAGCTTTACTATCGGTCCCGGTGAAAAGGTTGCGATTGTGGGACATACCGGTGTCGGAAAAACTACGGTCATCAACCTTCTGATGCGCTTTTATGATGTCGACAGCGGGCAGATCTTACTTGATGGTAGCCCGATACAGCATTCGAAACTTCAAGATATACGAGCCCGGATTGGGCTGGTGCTCCAAGATGTCTTTCTTTTCAGTCAAGATGTGGGCTATAACATTCGCCTTGGTTCACCTGATATCTCTAAAGAAGCTATCCGCAATGCAGCTAAGAGAATTGGGGCATCGCGTTTTATAGAGCGCCTCTCTGAAGGATACAACCAGCCAGTTGGGGAGCGTGGATCCGGCCTTTCCGTTGGAGAACGACAGCTCGTGAGTTTTGCACGTGCACTCGCCTTTGACCCGGATATTCTCGTGCTTGACGAAGCAACGAGTTCCGTCGATTCAAAGATCGAAGCACGAATCGAGTCAGCTACTGAAGAATTACTCAACAACCGTACGTCATTAGTAATCGCGCACCGTCTTTCAACAGTGCAAAACGCCGATCGCATCCTGGTGCTCCACAAAGGGAAACTCCACGAGGAGGGCACCCACGAAGACCTTCTCGCTTTAGATGGCATTTACTCGCGACTTCATGAACTCCAGTTCGCCCCGACTACTGGCTAACTCCCCCGAAAGGCTCAATGTCTTATTCGTGGCGCCCTACTCTTCAGACATACATACCTTGAGTTCAGCGTCCGTCGAGAGTGTCGGGCAAGACCGTGGTAGTGTCTACCAACTCCCATCTGCGCGACACGGGGATAAGAGTATTACCAACGCGCACGAGAGGCTCCTCTCGAAAGCCTCCGATTGGCTCCAAGGCACTTTCAGTGTAGCGGCTTCCTGGATTCCATAGGACCCACTCGTTGATTCCAGCATCATGTGCCGCTTGAATTTGAGCGCGCACCTCCGGGGAGCCATATGGGGGGTCTCCAAGTGTAAAATCCTGCAACCACGGTATCGTGCTCGCTGCTCCGTCAACTTGGGCTGAGCGGCGAAGTGCATCTCCCAAAGCACTATTCACGATTTCGTACGGATACGCGTTTGGTGTATCGATACCGAAACTCCCTGACCAATAGTGGCTGGGATATACCATCGGCAAAGCGGCGTCAACAACGTCTATAAAGGATTCCCACAACTGTCCGATGCCCACATCGCGCGAAGCTGACGTTGTGAGTCCAAAAACATCAGCAGTCACCCTGGCACCGACACTTGCCAACTCTGCCCGCGAGTAACTCAAGAAGTTACGAATAGCTTCCGTCTTACTAAGTCCATCTGCGCCAGGATATACCGCTCGCTCACGTTCCTGTTCTGGAGCATCTGGGAAACGCACGTAATCCCACTGGATTTCTGGGAAACCCATCTGAGCCACTTCCCGGGCTAAGTCCACATGATAGTCCCATACTTCGCGTTTATATGGGTTCAACCAGACTATGCCCTTACTGTCAATCCAAACGCCACCCGCAGAATCTTGAACAGCGAGATCAGGACGGGAAACTGCGACAATAGGGTCTTTGACAATCACGATCCGGGCTATCGGATAAATCTGTTCCTGTTCCAGTCTCATTAGCAGTCCGGACAGGTCACGAATCCTGATTTCTTCAGTCGCGCTGACCTCATGCGCGAACTCAACTTCGGTACTGTGGCTAACGTACCCGGAAGCATCCTTTATATCGATCACAAAGGCGTTGACCTCTGTACGCTGAGCGATATCTACGAGTGCATCCATCCTTGTTCTCGAACCAGCAGCCCATGCATTGACATACAGGCCCTTCACGGCGGGAGGACGGGTAAATCGCTCACCACTTTTTTCATCGCTTAAGTGATCCTCTGGCCCGCTGAGAACTGCTGACTGCAGCTCTGGGTTAGCCGAGAGCTCTTCGCCTATGTTGGCTAGTCTATTCTCAACTTCTTCTTCAGTTGATGATATCGGCGATGTTACAAGATCGGAGGACTCAGGTCCGCTCTGTGCTTGGCTCTCAGAGAATTCAGACGTGGAAGGTCCAGCATTGCATGCTAAGAGTATGAGAGTTGCGAATATCAGCCCAGGAGCCCGAAGCATATGAACTGCTAGTAGGTGGGCAGGGATGGATCAACCTCTTCGCGCCACCCGAGAACCCCACCACGCAGGTTCAAAACATGTTCAAATCCATTTTGCATTAGATATCTCGCAACCTGCTCGCTGCGCGCGCCACTCCGGCAGTACACCACAACTTCCTTCTCAGGATCCAGTTCCCCCATCCGTTCTATGAACTGACCAGTGGGTATAGAGAGCTGTCCATAGTCCGGCAAATCCACGATTTCACGCTCAAACAGTTCCCGGACATCCAGTAGCACTGGCACACGTCCTAGTTCAAATCGCTCGTTTAGTTCATCCGGCGTAATCTCAGGTACAACTACATTTTCATTCATAGCACTTAAGGCCCTACGAGGTGGGTTAGGGCGTCAACGGTGCGCTCAGCCGCACCCTTATGAGCATAAATATAGCCGAATGCACGGTTCGCCGCGTAGCTATGCTCTTTGGTATCCTCCAGCCAGCTCAAAAGGCTATCCGCTAACCCCTCTGCGTCAGTAACTACTTTTGCAGCTCCCTCTTTGAGAAGATCTATCGCGGCTGAACTATTCCTGTACTGAGGACCAAATATTACCGGCAATCGTGCAGCTGCAGGCTCAATGACAGAATGGACACCAGCCCTATGGAATCCTCCCCCAACGTACCCTACATGACCGACGGTATATAGGTCCGGTAAGACTCCGACTCGATCGATGATAACCGCATCCACACCGCTAACCGAAGCAATAGACTCAACCTCTTTCAAAGTTCGAGTCGACCAACTCCTTTTCTCTAGCCGCTCACGGAGATTGCTAACCCCAAAATCACTCGGTTCATGAGGGGCAATTACTATTCGGATCTCACCCACTACCGTTCGAACAATTTCCAATGCTACCAGTAATCTCTTTAAGTCCGTGTTCCACGTAGAACCAGCGATAACCGTAGGCCGATTATCAGAGTAGAAAGGCGCTAAGTGGTTGGCCGTTACATCAAGAGCGGAAACCCTTTGTGCTACCGCATCAACAGCAGGGTCTCCCGTTACAGATATCACTTCAGGGGATACGCCTAAGCTTTGTAGCCGATTTGCATCGTCATCCGCTATTGCACATGCCAGAGTGAGCCCTTGCCACGTTGCCCTCATGAAGCTGCGGATTGGTTGACGGAGCCGCCCCGCATTAGATGGAACACTCCCCCCGACCAATGCCACAGGTATAAATCTCTTCTGAGCCTCACTAACTAGAACCGGCCAAACCTCTGTTTTACTGAAAATGAGCAGGTCGGGTTGAACTGCGTCTAGGACGCTTCCAGTTGTCCCTATTAAGTCCCAAGGAAGATAAGAAGATACTTCCACAGGCATCCGACCTGAGAATTCAACAGCTGATGGGGAAAAGTGTGTGAAAACGACCTGAACCCTAGGAATCCTTGCTCGGAGTGCCTCAATAACCGCGCATGCTTGAATGCTTTCTCCAACTGATGGAGCGTGAACCCATACTGTGGCGCGGTGCGGATCACGTTTCTCTTTGCCCCATTTCTCTAGTACTTCGTGTGCAACAAGTCTTCCCTTAAATCCGCGAGCGATCTTTCCTGTTCCGGTCCCAAGAATTGGTGCTACACAGCGAGCTACACCAACCAAGAAACGGTAAACAATTCGCCCTTGAAACATCTGTTAGGATAGATGAGTCCACGAATCACCGGTAGATTCGAATGATGAACTTCCAGGTTACTGTCCGCTACGGTGCGCGCCAGCAAAGGTACCATACGTTCATCGTTCAAGCAGATGATGCAAAGGCAGCACTCAAGTCTGCAGCGAAACAACTTCCGTTAGATATTGCACCAGATGTAGACCTAGTCGAACTACGTATTGCGGTGGATCCAGATGCTCGATCGTACGTTGACGAAGAACTGGTTTAACGTGCTAGCTAAACTAGACTGGTGGATAGGAAGTAGTAGTTGGATTAAAGCTACCCTCATAATCTTGCTGATCAGCATCGGAGGGTGCTCTCCTATCTATGTCGTGAAAGCAGGGCTCGCTGAGCTAAAAATTCTGCGAGCTCGACAGGACATCGTAGAAGTTCTAGGTGATCCCAACATCGATTCTGCAACACGAGGCAAGCTTTCGTTTGTACTCGAAGCACGCCGCTTTGCAACAAGTGAGCTGGGAATCAATGTGGGTGATGCCTACAAGACCTTCGCTCAACTCGATCAGGACACACTTGCACTAGTCGTATCTGCATCCCATAAGGACCGCCTAGAGCCGAAAACGTGGTGGTTCCCAATCATTGGAAGGGTGCCCTACAAAGGGTTTTTCTCTCTAGACGATGCACAAGACGAAGAAGACAAACTCAAACAGGAAGGGTTCGATACCTATCTTCGACCCACAGCCGCCTTCAGTACTTTGGGTTGGTTCAGTGACCCAATCCTCTCAACTGTGCTGCGGGCGGATGATGTGGAAGTGGTTGAAACAGTCCTTCATGAGCTGTCCCATCAATACCTCTTTATTCCAGGGCAAGTAACATTTAATGAAAGCTTCGCCACTTTTGTGGGCCGAGTTGGCGCCGCACAGTTCTTCTGTACACGTGATGGGGGTGGCCCGGACACCTCTAAGTGCCTTCGTGCACAGGCTCGTTGGCGAGATTATCAGCGCTTTTCAGTCTTCGTCGACTCAATGACGGTAGGCCTTGGTGGAATATACGAAGATCCGGAACTCTCCTATGATGACAAGATGTCTCGTAGAGAAGAGATCTTTACACAAGCACTCGTGCGCTTTGATGATGAAATAGCGCCGACATTGGAGTCGGTCACGTTCCGAGGTTTTCGGGAAACCTCGTTAAACAATGCCACACTGCTCTCACGAATCCGTTACTACCATCGGCTGCCAGACTTCGCCCTTATGCTTGAGGAGCGAGGTGGTGACCTGGCTGGATTACTTGAGGAGTTCCGAAACACGATTGACACAGTTTCAGATCCGTTCGACCTGTTACCAGAAGGTACGCCCTAAATCCTGGCCTGTAGTGTGTAGAGTTGGTAGTAGCGGCCATTACTCTCTATTAATTGGTCATGGTGTCCATGCTCGACGATTTCTCCATCTTCAATGACCAGGATGAGATCAGCACGCTGAATCGTTGAGAGCCTGTGTGCAATTACCACGGTCGTACGACCTTGAAGCAGGTGATTAAGACTCTTCTGGATCAGAGCTTCACTTTCCGTGTCGAGGCTTGAAGTCGCCTCATCAAGTAGCAGTATCCTTGGGTTTGCGAGGATTGCACGAGCGATAGTCACTCTCTGCCTCTGGCCGCCAGACAACTTCACTCCCCTCTCACCAATCACCGTATTTAGTCCATCTGGAAAGCGAGTGGTGAATTCAGTCACATACGCCTGCTCTGCTGCCTCTTCGATCTCACGTTCCGCTGCTTGAGGTCGTGCGAAAAGCAGGTTCTCTCTGATTGTCCCATCGAACAGGAAATCATCTTGCAGTACAAGACCAAGCTGATCTCGGTAGCTTGAGAGTTTGACCTCGCGAAGATCAATACCGTCCACTAAAACTCGTCCGCGGTCTGGCTCAAGAAATGTCGCAGCCAATCCAGCCAACGTCGTTTTTCCAGAACCAGAGCTTCCAACAAGAGCGATCACAGTCCCTGGGGTCGCAGAAAATGTGATTCCCTTGAGAACTGGCTTATCCTCTTCATACTGGAAATAGACATCTTCGAATGACATATGTCCGTCGATTTCCGGCATCACAACTATGCGATCCGGATCGTCATCTTCTTTCGGCCAGCTCAGGAGCTCTGAGGTGCGGTCGAGCCCGGCAAATGCTTCAGTCATCTGAGTGCCTATATTCGCGAACTGTACAATCGGAGCAAGCAGGAACCCCAGAAAAAGCGTGAACGAGAAAAGTTCTCCGATGGTAAGTGAACCCTGAACAATGAGAAGGCCACCGTACCCCATAACTAGCACACTTGCTAACCCAAGAATGAATGTGCCCATACTTGTGAGCATACTCTGGGTGGTGAGTGTCGTCTTCACGTTCTCAAAGATCCGCAGCACACCCGCGTGAAAGATCTCGCCTTCCTTATGAATGGCGTGGAATCCCTTGATCACACGTATGCCACCTAGTGTTTCAGTAAGTCTGCCCGTCACTTCTGCTCTGATTTGACCACGCTCACGAAATGCTGGCCTTAGTGTCTTAAGCGCTCTGAATGAGACAAATGCGAAGGCAGCAAGAGGACACAGCGCCAGTAGCGTCATAACCGGGTCAATGAGTACCAAAAATACGAAGGCAACTATCGCAGTAATGGCTCCCCCAACAAGCTGAACTAAGCCGGTCCCGACCAAATTTCGAACGCCCTCAACGTCGTCCATAATTCGTGAAACCAGCTCTCCAGATTTCGTATTGTCGAAGATTCGTACCGGAAGCCGGAGAACATGCTTCTGGACTTGAGAACGCAGGCTGGCAATCAGATGCTGCGCCTCGACCGAGAGAAGCAAGGTTAAGGCGTATGAGGTTAAAGCCTGGACTAGCACTGCCAGGCTGACTGCTCCGAGTATCAACCAAAGCATATCCATATCGCCTGCTACTATTGCGTTATCGACCAGGTACTTGGTCGAAGCGGGCAAGACGAGGCCGCTGACACGGTTTAGGACTATCAAGAGAAGGCCCACGAAGATGAGCTTTCTCCGAGGCCAAATGATCTCTTCAAATGCATGGCTTAAGCTTGCACCCGAGATTTTTTTTCTTTGGTTATCCATCAACTATCCAATCATCGACTCTTTAGAATGCTGGTTTTAGCACAGTGGGCCAAAAAAGATAGCGATAATTCGATATTTCGCCCTTCTGTGACTTAGCCGGCTCATGTAGGTTGACGTGCCTTTCGAATACTCACAGGGCTCATACATATACTATGAGCCGCGTCATCGAATCTTCGGCACGATATGTCAAACCAAGAGAGGGACAGTTACAACCCCTCCGCGGTTGAGGAGAAGTGGCAGCGCAACTGGGAGGAGCGCGGCACGAACTCCTTGACGTTGGAGCAATTCAAGTCCGCTAAGGACCCGTATTACCAACTCATGATGTTTCCGTACCCCTCAGCTGAGGGGCTCCACGTAGGAAACATATACGCATTTACGGGCGCAGACGTGCATGGACGCTTCTTTCGCATGCAGGGTCGAACCGTCTTCGAGCCGATGGGTTTCGATGCCTTCGGAATTCACTCCGAAAACTTCGCTTTGAAGATTGGCACACACCCGATGGACCTGATACCAGCAAATGTCGAGAATTTCACCCGACAACTCAGGCGTATAGGTGGGATGTTTGACTGGAAACATTCTCTAGATACAACTGATCCATCTTACTACAAGTGGACCCAGTGGGTCTTCCTTAAGCTCTTTGAAGCCGGCCTCGCGGAACAAAAGAAGGCTCCCGTTAACTGGTGTCCTTCATGTATGACTGTGCTCGCGAATGAACAGGTTATCACAGGAGCCTGCGAGCGCTGTACTACCCCAGTCGAACAACGAGAGATCAAGCAGTGGTTCTTTAAGATCACGGACTATGCACAGCGCCTACTCGACAACCTTGGCTTCATTGACTGGTCGGAAACCACCTTGAAAGCCCAGAGTAATTGGATAGGGCGAAGCGAAGGTGCAAGACTCAACTTCTCTGTTGTCTACCCAGATGACCGTGACACGGGACACACCATTGAGGTCTACACTACTCGGCCAGATACAATTTTTGGCGCCACTTATATGGTGCTCTCGCCCGAGCACCCTCTGGTGGATAAGGTGACAGATGACGAGCACCGTCACTCAGTTTCTGAGTACCGGGAAGAAGCAAGGAAAAGTGATCTGGTTACACGGCAAAAAACTGACAAATCTAAGACTGGTGCATTCACGGGTGGTTTCTGCGCGAACCCTGCAACCGGAGAACAAATCCCGATCTGGATTGCTGACTATGTTCTGATGGATTATGGAACCGGTGCGATTATGGCAGTGCCCGGTCATGATCAGAGGGATTTTGAGTTTGCCACTGCATTCAATCTTCCGATTAAACGGGTAGTAGCAGGACCAAAAGAAAGCTCAGATACACCATTATCGGAAGCGTATATCGGTCCAGGTTTCCTTGTGAACTCTGGTGAATTTGATGGAACGGACGTTTCTGACTCCGTTGGGGTATTCACTAAATGGGCAGAGAGTCACGGATGGGGTGAGGGCACAGTCAACTTCCGCCTGCACGACTGGTGTATCTCTCGACAGCGCTACTGGGGACCACCCATCCCTATCATCCACTGCAATAACTGTGGTTCCGTTCCGGTTCCTGAAGAAGATCTGCCCGTGATTCTGCCTCGGGTGGAGGATTTTAAACCAGATGACTCGGGCGTAAGCCCACTAGCCCGGGTCGAGGAATGGTACCAGACCACATGCCCTGAGTGTGGAGGAGAAGCAAGGAGAGAGACTGACGTATCGGATACTTTTCTGGATTCCGGGTGGTACTTCCTGCGGTATCCGTCGACTGACTTTGAGGACACCCCATTCGACCCCGAGATCACTAGACGCTGGTTGCCGGTTGATACGTATATCGGCGGAAATGAGCATGCAGTGCTCCACCTGTTGTACTCACGCTTTCTTACAATGGTATTGAAAGATCTGGGCTATTTGGATTTTGAGGAGCCATATGATGTATTCCGTGCTCATGGGCTAATCATTGCCGAGGGTGCAAAAATGTCAAAGAGCCGAGGAAATGTGATTATCCCCGACCCGATTATTGAGGAATTTGGAGCTGACGCATTCCGGATTTACCTCATGTTTCTAGGACCATTTGAGGAAGGTGGTGACTACAGAACAGAGGGAATCCAAGGTCCCTATGGTTTCCTGCATCGACTTTGGGACACTGCATTGACCGCAACTGAAGGCACGCCAGATCCTGATGTGGAGCGGAAAGTCCATCAGACAGTCAAGCAAGTGACTGAACAAGTCCCGGAACTCGGCTACAACACTTCGATAGCAGCGATGATGGAATGTTTGAACGCAATCCGATCTGGAGGCCGACAAGCCACTCGTACTGAAGTGGAACCGCTTATCACGATGATCGCTCCATTCGCGCCACACCTTGCCGAAGAACTCTGGGAACACCTCGGATACAAAGAGAGCATATTCGAGGGTTCAAATTGGCCGTCTTTTGATGAATCCAAGATTATCGAGAGCCAGGTTAGTGTCGCAGTTCAGGTGAACGGTAAACTCAGAGGTACTATCAGCGTCCCGCAGGACGCTGCTGAGGATGATGTAATCATTGCAGCCCGTGAGGAGGACAATGTGGCCCGTTATCTAGATGGTGTTGAAGAACGCAGAATCGTTCATGTTCCTGGACGTCTCGTGAACTTCGTGGTCGGATGACAAAGATTGAACAGCAAGCCATAGATGCGATCCGCATCCTATCAATGGATGCGGTTCAGCAAGCTAACTCGGGACATCCTGGGACACCGATGGCTCTAGCACCTTTTGGTTACGTGCTATTTCACAAGCATCTGCGTCACAATCCATCTGACCCACTTTGGCTTGATCGAGACCGTTTCGTGTTATCCGTTGGCCATGCTTCGATGCTCATCTATTCCCTTTTGCACCTGAGTGGATACGACTTGTCTGAGGAGGACATCCGGAACTTCAGGCAATGGGGATCACCAACAGCTGGCCACCCCGAGTACGGCCACGCCCCGGGCATTGAAACAACAACAGGTCCGCTAGGCCAAGGTGTCGCCAACTCTGTTGGTATGGCACTCGCGGAGTGCTGGCTGGCAAAGCGCTATAACCGACCTGGACATGCGGTTGTAGATCACTTCACCTACGCCTTATGCTCAGACGGTGACATGATGGAGGGGGTATCACATGAGGCCGCCGCAATCGCTGGCCACCAGAAGCTTGGTAAACTGATCTGGATCTTTGATGATAACCGGATAACAATCGATGGTGGTACTGAGTTATCGAGTTCAACCAACCAAGCAAAACGGTTCGAGGCCTATGGCTGGCATGTAACGCACATTTCCAACGGAAATGACCTCGAAGAAATCGATTCCGCTATCAGCAACGCAAAAGGAGAATCGGAGAGGCCCAGCCTAATTGTATTAAAAACTACAATCGGTTATGGAAGCCCGGGTAAGGCAGGAACATCAGCAGCTCATGGAGCCCCACTAGGGCAAGATGAGATCACAAAAACAAAGGAGAACCTGGGATACCCCTCATTCGAACCATTTCACGTTGAGAATAGTGCACGCGAGCACTGGGCTGCATGTGTGGAGAATGGTCGAGAGCTTCAGGAAGACTGGCAGAAGCGCTTTTCGTTATACCAGGAACAAACACCTGATGTTGCAGCTGAATTCTTGAAAGTTATGTCGGGAGAGCTTCCAGAGGATTGGGATGAAGAGATCCCTGACCTTACGGCAGCCGAAAATGAGAATGCTACAAGAGGGTGGTCCGGGAAGGTTCTCCAGGGTGTAGCAAGCCGTATACCAAACCTGATTGGAGGCTCAGCTGACCTTGCGGGATCAAACAAGACTACCATCGATGGCGCAGACAACTTGCTCCCGTCCAGCCCTGGGGGCCGTAACATCCATTATGGGATCCGAGAACACGCAATGGCCTCCATCATGAACGGGATGGCACTACATGGGGGCATACGCCCGTTTGGAGGAACATTCCTTATTTTCTCAGACTACATGCGACCCGCAATCCGGCTCGCAGCACTTATGGGACAGTCCGTCCTATACGTCTTTACACACGATTCGATTGGTCTTGGAGAGGATGGCCCTACTCATCAACCGGTAGAACAATTAGCAGCTCTCCGGGCAATACCTAACCTTTGCGATCTTAGACCTGGCGATGCTGCCGAAACTGAAGTCGCATGGCGAGTTGCAATAGAACGAACAGAAGGCCCCAGCTTTCTGGCGTTAACAAGGCAGAAAGTTGTCCTTCTTGACCGCCGCGGGACTTTGGCGGGGGCGGAAGGCCTTCGTCATGGAGGCTATATACTTGCCGAAGCATCAAGCGAAACTCCTGAGGTGATCCTAATCGCGAGTGGATCAGAACTTGGAATTGCTCTCGAAGCACGGGAACAACTAGAGGCTGAAGGCACTCCAGCCAGAGTGGTTAGCCTACCAAGCTGGTACTTATTCGGCCGACAGGAGAAAAACTACCGTGACAGCGTGCTACCCCCTGAAATCTCTAATAAAGTTTCAGTAGAAGCTGCAAGTACCTTCGGATGGACGCGCTGGGTAGGAGAGTCAGGATACTCCCTTGGCCTAGACCATTTCGGGGCCTCAGCACCCTCCGGTATTCTCTTTGAGAAATTTGGCATCACAGTTGAAGAAATTCTGAAGGCGGCAAGGAATGTGGCAACGCTCTAGCTGCTAATAGCCTAGAAACCTGTGAGTCAATGGACAGCTAACCGCATTCGTTATTGCGAGCCATGTTGAGATTTGTAAGCACCCGTGACAGTACCTCGGTGCCCCTAGAAGAAGTTCTCTTCCGTGGGCTGGCGCCGGATGGCGGCCTTTACATGCCCATCTCAATACCATCTCTCGCAGGCAACCCTGATTCGGAGAAGCAAGAGTTCCGGGTAACTGCAGCATGGGCAAGCTCTCGTCTTTTCTCTACTCAACTAGGAGAGACAAAGGCGATAAGGCTCGCACTCGAAACGCTCGACTTTCCGATACCGCTAGTAGAGGTCAGCCCGGGCATCCATGTTCTTGAGCTTTTTCATGGGCCTACCCATGCATTTAAGGATGTGGGAGGGCAGTTCATGGCAGGACTCATGCAATATGTTGGGCCGCCGAACTCCGAAAAGCGCACTACGACCATCCTTGTGGCCACCTCGGGCGACACCGGGGGTGCTGTAGCAAGAGCATTTCACGGGCGCCCGAAGACTCGGGTGGTGGTACTCTTCCCGGACGAAGGCGTGAGTTTGCAGCAAAGATGTCAGATGAGCACCCTGGGCGATAACGTATTTGCGATCGCTGTTGCAGGCACATTCGACGATTGCCAAGAGCTAGTAAAAGAAGCGTTCGCTTCAGAAACATTGCGAGACAGATATTGTCTTACGTCAGCAAATTCTATCAACCTCGGTCGATTACTGCCTCAAATGTTTTACTACCTCCATGCCACCCGACTCTTGAGCCCAACTCCTGCATTCTTTGCTGTCCCATCAGGCAATCTAGGTAATTTGTGTGCTGGGCTACTGGCCCATTCAGCTGGAATGCCAGCACTGGGCTTCTTGTCGGCAATGAACGTGAATGATGCGCTCGGTCGATTCATGGCCACCGGCAACCTTAGTAAGCAGCCTTCAGTTCCAACAGTTTCGAGCGCTATGGATGTCGGGAAACCCAGCAACCTAGAGCGGATTCTCTGGCTTTATCGGGAAAAACCAAACCAACTGAACGACATAGTTAGATGTGCCTCAATCGACGATTCTGAGACCCGTAGGTGCATTACGGAAGTATACGAGCAAACAGGATATGTACTTGATCCGCATTCAGCGGTAGCGTATCACGTAGCTAAGCGACACCATGATCTAGAAGCTGGGCCCACCGTTGTTCTGGCGACTGCACATCCCGCAAAGTTCCCTGATGTGGTGGAAACCGCGACCAGCAGTAAAGTAGAGCCACCCCAAGAATTACTCGCCGTGATGAAACGAAAAGAACTCTTTTCGAAGATTAAACCTACCTTGCGAGAGCTTGAAGCTCTTCTGGATGAAACAATCTTAGATGACTGAAAGACTGAGTGCTGCGGCCGTTCAGCTGCCGTCCTCCACATCCAACCTTGGTAGTGGATATGACACACTCGGGCTCGCGCTCAATCGGTACTTGGTGGCTAGTTTTGAGCCTGGAGGTAATGCGCTTGAATGTGTATGGGATGGCACTCTGGCAAATTTAGAGGTAACCGATAACGACAATCTCCTTGTAGGCGCCTTCACAAGAATTTTCAATCAAGAGGGATTGATTCCGTGCGGAGTCCTAAGGGCAACATCAGACATTCCTATTTCAAGAGGCCTGGGTTCTTCTGCAGCCGCGGTCCTAGCGGGTTACGACCTCGCCCGAGCTGTCCTAAACAAGCCCCGGGATGACAAAGGTGCGTTCGTGGAAGCGCACCGCCAGGATGGGCATGGTGAAAATGCTGCTGCATGCCTACATGGCGGGCTTTGCGCTGTAGTTCATCATCTAAACAACCCGATCATAGTCCCGCTCAACCTTTCTTCCGAAGTTGGCTTTGCGTATGTAGCGCCGCCAAAAGGGATCTCGACAAGAAAAGCACGCCGAGTACTTCCAAAAGAAGTAGGGCATGAAGTTGCGGTCCGCTCGCTCGGCCGTATAACCACTCTTGTGCAAGGATTCGCACGAGGGGACCCGGAGTTAATAAGGATCGGGGTGGAAGATGAGTTGCACGTCCCCTATCGCCTGTCCTTAATCGATAGCGCAGAAGAGGCAATAGCCGCTGGCTACGAAGCCGGAGCCTGGGCAGTTACTATCTCTGGGGCAGGCTCTGGGATAATTGCCATGTGTGATCTAGAGAACACAGAAGACATTAGCGATGCCATGTGTGTTGTGCTCTCGCGTGCGATCGGAGAAAGCAACTGCTTAAGTTTTTCAGCAGCACCCGATCATGTGGGACTCAGACGTCTCTCCTAGGGGTCATCTTTCAAGTATTCACGCAGTACGCTTGCACAACCAGGGGCAAGATAGACGGTGCTTAATAGACGGCCTCCAAAAAAAGCCGTAAAAGCTGCTGTCGCTCCCACAACTTCGAAGCCGAAACCTAAAGTAAGAAAGAGGACCGCGACCGCAGTTACTTCAATCACACTCGCCCAAGTGATGTGTTGGGTTCTCCGGCCTTCGACAAGGATCGCTCTTTGAAATGAAAGTAAGACCGAAAGGAAGGGTAAGGGCACTATAATTCGTGCCGGAATCAAAGCAAAACTTGTCAGTTCAGGCGTCAGGCCCGACAAGGCTATAAACCACAACTGAAAAAGCGGAGTGAACGCGACTAGGGCTAGTCCTGCTGTTGTAACGGCACCGAGTGTGAAGCAGAAGCGCCTTAACTCTCTATAGTGTTCAAACCGCTCACCGATTAGAGCAATCGCTGCGTCCTGGTAGGCAAACCCCATCGACCTAAAGAAGAACGATAGGGAATGCACAACAGGGTAAACCGCTAGAGATTCAACCGGAGCAACACTTCGACCCATGAAAAACGTTAAAAGCGGTTGAATTGTAAGTCCGATCAAAGAGGTCAAGGCGAGTGGCAGATAGAATGTTGCTATCTCTCGATATGTCACAGCACGACCTGTGTACCCTGAATCCGTTTCTTCAGCCAATAATTCTCGGACTGTTTCCGCGGCCATAAAGCGGGCAGCGATCGCTTCTACTGTGACACCGGTTCCTAGCGCTAGTCCCCCAACCCAGGCCCCAGGTATGTCCAGTAGCAGATATCCGAGCAATGCAGCAACCGTCATTGCGAAAAGACGAATTAGGGTGCCCATAGCGACTAAGCGTGTTTTTCCCGCACGGATTAGCACGCCTTGTAAGAAACGGCGGTATCCAATCGCACTAGGCCAGGGCAGGAAAAACCATAACGCCCCATAAGTGAGGTCCGCTACTTCAGTTGGGAGTTGAAGTAGCGTTTCAGTGAGCCATCGATAGACACCCGGAACTAGAACTATCAGTAAAAGAAGCGTAGTTCCAAGAATCAGCCCTCGCGAGAAATTCCGCATCTTGAGATAGCTGATCCGATCCTTAACTAGCGAGGTCGCCGCGCTCATAAGCATGATCACTGGTGCCTCTATGAGAATGGCAAGAGCGAAGGCGACACCGTAGGCGCCGAGATTGAATTCCGGACTTGGGAGGCGAGCAATAATCGCTGCCAGGAATGGCCCCTCGGCAGCCATCATGACCCATGTGGCTGCGAGTGGAGCCCAAAAAAGAGCTATCGTGCGCTGAGTGTGGCGCAAATGATTGTATTGTCCGAAAGGTCGTGGATACAGTAGCAGCTACTGCTCGAGCCCTAGAGCTTAACGTAAAGCCAGATTACGAGAAGCGGTGCGCCCTGAAGAGTGCAGAAATCTTCAATGGGGAGTGGCGCTCACATGCTCCCTTAGGAGATCTCTACCGAAGTCCCCATTGAACTCACGCCATACCGAATGGATGTGATTCGCATTGTTTTGCGTGTTGTCATATTCGATAAGGAAAGTTGGGCCCTGAACTCTATAGTAATGTGGTTCACCTGGCTCAACTCCCCCAGCCCACGCAAACGCGATCTTGTCTATTCCAGCTTCATACAGCCTATCCAAACGATAATCAGCAATCTCTTCGGCCATTACGGACGTATAGGATTTGATCAGATCCATCAGCAGTAAACGCTGTTCTTCCGTAAGCATTGTGACTCCAATACCCACTGGAGTAAGAGGATTGATCTCTAGTTCTGCACCCGTGACGATATCCCTCGGTGCTACATCACTAATAATCGCCATTTCGTGCTGTCCCGCGTCCAGTGCCTGCAGCAGGGTCCGCGCTGCATCTTCCTTATCTGCTAGAGCACGCAATCCCTTATCCGGACCATCTAGAACTTCTGCCGGGTTAGCACCTAAGAATGCCGGAGAACTTGCCACCACAGCTCCTGCAATAATCGTGAAGTGCAGTGAGACATGGTGCCCCTCAAAGCGCCACCCCCAACTGGTTTCCGCCGAAGGTGTTCCGAAAATACTGAGCACATATTCCTCAGAATCACGAGCAAAACGACCACCATTCTCAAGCGCCTGGAGTATGTCCTCCAACTCCATAATCTGGATGGTGGTCATATAGCCACTCTTGCTTAGCGCAGACCTAATCAGTTCGTGCGCTCTGTCACGCTGTTCAGGGTCCATTTCCTTGAGAGCTACACCCGCACGCGGAAACATCTCTGGCGGTATGAAGTGCCAGCGTTGCCGCTCCACATCTTCAAATGTGAACACTGCCCTTGCTCTTTGGTCTTCAGAAAGTGCCAAGATAAAGTCATCGGCCGCGGTCAGCATTTCATCGGCATTAGAACTACAGCCCACAGATGCGATAACCATTGAAGCCAAGACCCCGGGCAATAGTAGGAAACGAATAAATTCTGACTTTTTCATGTCCTCCTCCTTACTGCAAGCGGCCTGCTTTCCTAACTACGCACGCAAATAGCGTTTACTGCGCATTGCAATCTAGTGGATTGACTGTAGCAGATTCGCTAGCACATCCGTCCATATCTCATATCCCGCTGATGTCATATGGAGCCCATCCCGGACAAAGAGTTCCGGCATCGGGGTGCCGTCCTTGCCCAACATCGGTGTGGCAATGTCAGCGTAGTGCAAGTTGGCACGTAATCCCGAGAACGAATGCACCTTCTCATTTAGTTCTTGCATTTTTGGCCACAGGGACCAACGGCGGATGCTCGGCTTAACCGCGACAAAGACAATCTCACTCTCTGGAAGTTCCTCCAACACGGCCCCTACAAACTCCTGATAATCCTCAAAGACCTGCGTCACGCTCTTGCCGGCCCCAAGGTCATTGTCACCTGCGTAGAACACGACGGTGGACGGCGAATACTTTAGAACGGTCTGCTCAACATAGTGATTAACATCAGAAACGTGTGACCCGCCGAAGCCGCGATTGATTAGCGGAAGATTAGGGAAACGTTCCGCGCTATTCCACATAACAATGCTCGAACTCCCAACGAAGAGTATTGCTTTGGTGGGGTGGCTATTTTTCGTATCCCAAGCCTCGAACCTAGAAATCTGTTGTTCAAAGCGTTCAGGGTCAGGATCACTATGCTGTGCTGCAGTTAGGGATGGCAGAATAAGCCAGAGAGAGCATAGTGCGAACATGGCACTCGCCCCATCTCTCAAACGGAACCGGAGAAATCCTGACCTTTTCATGTCAACCTCCTAACAAGATGCGCTTATGCTAGTAGATACTCAGCATGATACGCACTTGTGATTATTCTTCGAACCCAAGCTCTCCAGCAGGGCCACGGTTCCAAGGTAGGGAGGTGTGCGCTGCTGGGGGCCATTCGCCATATCGGCAGTAGTCTGTCCCTTGCGGCTAACCACGGTTACATCGGCGCCGTGCTCAATCAGATACAAAACTAATTCGTCATCGCCTCGGGATGCCGCATGATGGAGTGCCGTATAGGCGTTCACATCCCGGACATCAACCTCAGCACCTGCCTCCTCAATCAGGAACTTCACCGCTACCAACCAGTTGCCCGGTACATACCGGTGTGCATTCGCTGCAAATGACTGTCCGTACCCGACACCCGACGCTGCGTGAATCGGATAAACAGACGGGCCACCAACAGGGACTGGGGGTATACCGGAATAGTCTTTGTCCTCATCTTCTTCGGCTTCTTCCTCCTCATTTTCCGTTGCAGCGCTCTCTCCTTCGGCGTTCGCCATTTTGGGATTCACGCTGGCTTCGGCCTGTTCTACAACTTCTTGTAGCTCTTCAGTTTCTTCTGCACCCTGACTTTCCTCGCCTTCCAACTCCTCATTCTCCTCCTCCGTATTCTCTTCAGCCGGATCAGCACGCCGACGCCGCTGAGGCGGCTTCATGGTCGGTATGTTCGGATCCGCTCCATAGCCCATCAGTAGTCGCATAGCATCCACATCCAGAGCATAGGCAGCGCGCCAGAATGGTGTGGCACCCCGCAAATTGGCACCGCCAGCCCTGCCCAACACAGAGAACGTGTACTCCATAAACCAGAGATGGGTTTTTAGGCGGGCATCAGGATCCGCCCCTGCAACTAAGAGGGCTTCTAAGACCTCTAGATATGTACTTGCCTGCTGCTCATGCTCCGTTGGATGGGCATACGACGCCCTAGGTGCCCACTGTCTCTCAAGCGTTGCGAATAGTGGGGTGGTCCCAGCCATACTCATTCCGTTGGGGTCAGCACCGTGGGCAAGCAACATTAACGCAAGGTCAAACTGGCCATTGATTGTGGCCATCAGCAGGGGCTGCGTCTGATCTCCTCCCGAAGGCTGATTTATATCAGCACCGCCGTCTATTAGTGCCGTCGTTGCCTCCATATGGCCCTGACGAACCGCATGCAGCAGCGGCGTAAGCCCACCCCAGCTTCCTACCAGCTGGGCATACGAAGGTGGTCTCTCTTCTTCGTTTTCGTCTGCGGCGGCTCCATCTGGTCCAAATGGCTTCTCAGGTTGTTCTGCCTCTTCTGGTTGGTCGCTGGCTAATTCAGCATTAAGTGCATCCTCAGCACCTGGTCCGACCTCCTCCAATTCATCGTCCTCTTCAGTCTCCACATCTTCCTCTTCTTTCTCTGTGTTAGAAGAGGGCAAATCGGGCCATTTTCGCTGAATCTCGCGGTAGGCCAGAATTGCTGCTTGGACTTGACTCGGGGCAGGCTGCCAGTCTGTCCCTCCACCTTCTTTTTCCTTGAATTCTGCAAGAAATTCTGACAAGCCTCTTTCAGCTGCGCGATCTGCTTCCGAGTGCTCCACAACGTTTACTGCACCCGAAGTCATGCTCGGATCAGCTCCAAAGGAGAGAAGCACCCGGATCGCTTCTATTCGATTGTTTGCTGCAGCAAATATGAGCGGTGTTTGACCCCAGGATGATTCTTTCGCGTCTATAGTGGCACCCGCCTGGATCAATTCGGCTAGGACAGCAGGGTCACCTGAGGCAGCGGCAAGGTGGAGTGAAGTAACTCCTGAGTTGGTAGTCATCCCGTTGGGGTCTGCATTCGCTTCGAGCAACAGGGTCACGAAACCCACGTCGCCTGACCGCGCTGCCATATGCAAGGGGGTGTATCGACCGATCCGGGTTCCAGCATGCACATCGCCTCCGGCATAGATAATCGCATTACCAAGTTCGATGTCTCCATGCTGGACAGCCCAGTGGAGGGCGGTCATCCCATCACCCTGGGCGGCATTCACGTCAGCACCTTGGCGTAGCAATTGACGAACTGCAGTGATATCCCGCCGTTGGGCTGCATCAGCCACTGGTGTATCCGGGCCGCTAGTAGACCCACCAAGCAGAAGCGGTAGGGCAACGACACCAAGAATGTTGCGGAGCACCCGGCTGCTCATACCGAAAATACCCCGTCGCTATCACCGAATCCTGTTAAGTCTCGATGTCCTAGCTTATTCAACAAGGATACGAACACATTTGCCATGGGTGTCCCGTCCGGCGCCTTCATATGCGCGCCCCCCTCAAGTTGTCCGTTAGCCCCCCCCATCACCACCAACGGGCAGCGACGATGGTTATGTAGATTCGCGTCACCCATGGGTGAGCCCCAAATGATCATCGACTGGTCCAACAGGTTAGACTCCCCATCAAAAGTCTCTTCCAGTCGGTCCAGGAGGTATGCAATCTGGCTCACCCGGTATTGGCAAATCTTGTTGAATTCTAGGATCGCCTCTTCTCTGTCTCCGTGGTGAGAAGATGGGTGAAATGCTCGGTCAGACCCACTTTCCGGGAAGGTGCGATTTGAAGCATCTCGTCCAGTTTTTAAGGCGACCACTCGTGTAATGTCGGCCTGGAATGCTAGCACCTGAATATCGGACAGAAGTCTCATGTGTTCGGAGAAAGAATCTGGTACCCCAGGAGGAGCTTCGGGTAACTCCCGGGGCTCTCCACCCGTGTTCCGAAGTTCAACCATATCTATACGGCGCTCGATCTCACGAATGTTCTGCAGATACTGATCTACGCGCTGGCGGTCAACCGCACCTAAATCCCTTTTCATTCGGCCCACTTCATCCGCAACCCAGTCCAGGATGCTCTTCTGAGTCCGACGCCGGATAGCGCGCTCTCTCTCAGAGCCACCTGCCCCAAATAACAGGTCAAACGCAGTGCGGGGGTTGCGGATCATCGGAAGAGGCTCTGAAGGAGATGACCAACTAATCGAGTCCATGTAGGAGCAGGAATAGTTATAGTCACAGCCTCCACCCTTATCCGTGCTCTCGATAGAGAGTTGCAGGGAGGGCAGCACGGTCTCCTGACCGAAACGCTGAGCATGAATCTGATCTAGTGAAGTCCCACAGTAGAGGTCAGAGCCCTGTGTCTGTTTGGGGTGTGACTGGGTGAGAAAAACAGCGCTTGAACGGAAGTGGTCCCCGCCGATCTCCCCAGGGTTTACTGGCTCGGCCATACGGACATCAGTATTGCTGATGATTGTGAGTCGGTTGCGCCAAGGCTCCAGAGATTTAAGAACATTTTCCGGAAGTAATTCGTAATCACGACCAACACTGGAGGGCGCAAACAAGTACTGCTCCGCACCCCACTCGTTGCATCCGGGTAGACCATGCACCTCTTCGATGCAGACCAAACGGGGTACGCCTGCTTCTTTGGATGACCCATACACTCGGGCCGCAGGCCGCATGGCATCTAGCAATGGTAACGCCAAAGTGGTGCCCACTCCCCGAATGAACGTGCGACGTGGGATACTCTTCCCTGTGATAAAGCGCATGTTCCCTTACCTCGACTCGGAATCCAGAGAGTCCTCCCCTGACGCTACTGGAGCTTGTTTCATTTGGAATGCGTCACTCTTTAACACACCAAGTATGAATGACGACATCCGATAATTGTTCTTTTCAGCTTCTGCGACGATACCCCGGACTGCCGGCTGGTCCTGATAGTCTAGCCTCCTGCCTAATGCATAGGCCATTAAGCTAGCAGTAAAGTGTCTTATTAGCGGAATTGGCCGCTTGAGCAAGACTCGTGACAAGTCTGACGGACTACTAATATCCGTCCCGTCGTAGAACGTACCACGTGTGTCTAAGGACACACCTCTTTCCCGTATTCGCCATTTACCTGTTACATCGAAGTTGTCGAGAGCCAGGCCGATCGGGTCCATAAACTTATGACAAGATGCACATACGGGATTTTCGCGATGTATCTCCATACGCTCACGCGTAGTAAGAATACGCGCGCCTTCCGTCTCATCCGTCGCATCTAGATCCGGCACACCGGGAGGAGGAGGAGGAGGAGGAGTACCCAAAAGTACTTGCATTACCCACTTGCCCCGAAGTACCGGTGAAGTGCGATTTCCAAGCGAGGTTTGGACCAGTACGCTCCCATGACCCAAAACTCCCCGCCGTTTTTCACCGGGATAGTCTACCCGTCGGAATTCGTCTCCAATAACACCAGGAATATCATAGTGATTTGCTAAGCGCTCATTAAGGAAGGAGTAGTCAGCGCTATACATCTCGAGCAGGCTCCTATCCTCTCGAACAAGGTTATCAAAAAAGAGTTCAGTTTCCCGGTGCATTGCTGCAGACAACTGTTGGCTATAGTTGGGAAACCAGAACGCATCCGGGCGAACCTTTTCCAAGTCCTGAAGTTGTAGCCATAATGAGGCGAACCGCGTAGCTAGAGCTTCCGAGCGGGGATCCAACAGTAATCGCCTAGCCTGACGCTCTAGGTTCCTTGGCTTAGACAGATCACCACTTCTGGCAAGACGAAGTAGTTCTTCATCGGGGTTTGCACCCCACAGGAAGAAAGATATCCGCGATGCGAGGTCCACTTCGTCAAGTTCGTAGACCTCACCTGGTTCTACATTATCCGGCTCTTTCTCCATCCGGAAGAGGAAGTGCGGGCTGGTTAGGATAGCTTCTAGTGCGGTCCGCACCCCCATTTCGAAGCCTCCCTCTTCGGCGCCCATCTGATAAAACCTCATCAGAGGTTCAATGTCTTCCTGATCTAGACTTCGACCGTACGCCTGTGCCGCGAGTCCGGCTAGGATATTCGTGCTGCAGGGCTCTTCTTCCTCAGCGGACGTAGGCCGGCAGGTGAAGATGCGACGTCGAGTTGGCGTATCAGAAACACCCACCGGGTTATGCGGACCTTCAAGCGTTAGGTTAATGAGATGGGGAAGTGACGTAGTACCGTAACTCGCCTCTGTACCCGTTAAAGACCAGTCATTGGGGCGAATCAGGTCCTCATAGGGTCCATCCATCTGACGGATGAACGCGGCGGTAACTCTCCGTTGTCCCGCCCGGATGAACACCGGCTCAGTCTCGACCGGAAAGGTCTTTCTTCCTTGAAAGTCGATATCGCCACCATAATGCACTAACGCTACGCGTTCGCCTTCGACTGATATGTCTATATCGTGGAAGCGCTCTCCCCACCCTGAAATGAAGCCCATGGAG
The DNA here is from genome assembly GCA_913045345.1 of uncultured Gemmatimonadales bacterium. Taxonomy (GTDB): domain Bacteria; phylum Gemmatimonadota; class Gemmatimonadetes; order Longimicrobiales; family Gaopeijiaceae; genus UBA1142. Next base: position 7,358 of record CAJWPN010000010.1, on the reverse strand, counting down.
AAGGTGTACTCTCCATCTGCAGGGAACGTATGCAGGACGCTAATACCGCCCCGAGTCCCGTAGGGAGCCCCCTCGACCGTCTCCCACTCGTGCTGTGATACGGTCGCTGGATTCGTATAGGTCTTTGCAGTAACCGGGGCATCTTTCTGGCCAACCGCCTGGCGTGCTACCTCACTGGCAGCTGTCATATACGCGTCCATCAATGTAGGCGACATTGCCTGCACGTCGGCGATGTTGTCGAAACTCGCACTAATCTGATCCGCTGGTAGCCATTCCCCCGGATCGATTCTGAGCCCCAAAACATCCTCGATAAGGCGCGCATATTCCGCGCGATTTAGCCGCTGAAACGGTCGCGTCCCTGGGCTCCGTTGCTCATCCGCAGCCTCATCGATCAGTGTTTCAAGCGTTTCGACAAGAGTCAAAAGTGTGTCTGGACTGGGCCTGCGGGCTCCAGGAAGCGGCATCATGCCCGCCCGCAGCTTCAGAATCATCTTCTCCGCGGTCTCTGCCAATTGAGGAGCCTTAGCGATATCGAACTCAGACAGAGAGAGATTTCCCCTCAGCGTCACATCATTATGGCACCCAACGCAGTACTGCTGGATAACATCGTTGAGCTCATCAGAAGACATCGCAAGCAGTGGGTCCCTAGTCGGCACAAACCCATAAAGGCCTTCACCCGACCGAGCTGCCAAGTACTCCTGCGTCAGGATACTAGGCGACCCCCCAAGTTTAAGGTCACTCTTTTGCGCTTCCATTAGCGATGGCATACCGAGTCCAAAGCACGATAACGCGACTAAGTTATGGGCCAAGGTTCTCATAGGGTGGCTCTTCAACTTCTAACGGATCCGGTTGTAAATAGCGTGTGTCACGCGAGTAATCTTTCCGTTTTCATCAAGTCGCACATACTCGTTGTCAATCCTGTTCCCGTCCTCCGAAAGTGTATTGATGATAACTTGGGACACTCGACCATTTCTCTTGTTCAAGATTCGTGTGCTCCGGTCGTCGATGATCTCCACCGCAGTCTCAGAATCTTCCTGTCCTCGAACCGCTCGGAAAACACCGTCGAACATCGTCACATAACCCCATTCGTTGTCCTGTCCCCCTGCGTTGGTCGAAGCGACGGTAATCTCCATACCGCCATTTCCATAGGGTTCATACGTCATGATGTTCTTCGAGGGTGGAGGAGCATCCGATTGCATCTGCCAGACACCAAAACGCGGGTTCGACTGTGCAGACACGGATGCAGCCGTAATGACCAGGGCGGCAAGAGTCAGCAAGCTAATCTTCAAATTCCGTCTGCACATCGATGGCACTCCTATCTAAGGGTGTGGGCGGACACAGGCAGCATGTGGATCTGGCGTACACCGTGCAAGGTTTCCGCCCTATGGACGCTCTCTATCTCCAGAGGGGAGTTCACAAGTATCAGGCCATCCACGTTCGCAAGCGAGGGCATATAGTGCTTCCGGTTCCCGTTCGGTAACCGGACCCTTACTGCCCCGAATTACGATGGGAAGTTCTTCGAGTGGAGGAGAAGCACGAGCGAAACCCGAGGCCCCAGTTCTGAGCCGGATCAGGTTCTCGCAAGCCAAATCGAAGCCGAGATCACAACCATTTTCTAGTGACACCTGGGCATCATTGAACCGATCCCTACTGGCAAACAGTACTCCGAGTTCGTTACAAGCCCAACCCGAATCGCTTTCACAATATGTATCCTGCATGAAGGCTAGATACTCACATCCACGATCACTGCCTTCATCGCATGCCTGCTGCCAGAACGGGAGGTACTGACCAGGATGGTTATCACCAACACCACCAGTACCACTGAGAACAACAAAGATCACAACCCAAATTCCCACGAGTCCATAACGTCGCTTAATGGGAGCAAGACCCTTCGTGATCCATGAAAAGTCGAGGAATCCAAGCCACCTTGAGGCCGCACCTCGATCAATAACTTGGACCAAAAGATTCAGGATAGGCACGGGTAGTAGCTTGTCGTAGAAAGTTGGAACTTCCATTGCCTCTAGAAGCACAAAAAAGGCGATCGTAGCAAACCCGTAGAGGATTCCGAAGATAATCCGACCTCGGCCCGTACTGGGGGAGGTGGACGGATCCGTGAACAGAAGGTGCATTCCCAGAAAAACTGCAACCGGAATGTACGCATCGTGGAATAAGTAGGTTCCTGTAAGCCAGAAGTAACCAAGACCAAACGTGTATGCGGAGATAACCGCCCAAACCGTCATGATCGCTACACCGAAAAGAAGCTGGCCCGGTATAGAGGCCAAAAAGATCACAGCATAGATGTACGGAGGGTTATACTGAGATTGAGCGATCTCCTGACCCCAGGTGATCTCAGTCATACCCGTCATGATCAGCACTAGAGAGCAAACGCCAAGCGGGAAGGAAGACGGGTTAAAGATGTGCGCAGAGCGACCGTCTTTCGTCCACCGGATAAGGTCTTTTCCTAGATATCCCAATAGGATCATCGCGAATTGCCAATGGAACCATTCCGGCTTGAACCACAAGAAGAGATTGATGCTGAAAATGATTGGAAAGGGACCGAATCCAAGTTGGTAATTCTCGCGCCGGGACCACTGGAGCAGAGCATCTATACCATATGCGAACACGAGTTGGGCAGCGATCAATGGTGCAAAAGCATAAACCTGATCTACGTGCTGACCCCACCAGAAAAAAACGGTGCCTTGAGCGCAGGCCTGAACCCAATGGTGGCGCCGAATAGCTAATTCAAGAGTTAGTAACCGTTGTCCGTTTCTAATTCCAATGAAGAGAGCAGATGCCCAAGCAACAAGTATCCCCGCTGCAAGCAAGAAAGTGTTCCTTAACCCTAGGTCCCGTACCGGTGGGCACCATACAAAGGCCGCGAGAAGAGCTGCGAAGAAACATGGTACCAAAACGGCCTGGGCAGGTGAAAGTCGCCTTCCAACAGACGTCACTTGTGTCACAGCACCGTTCATAGGCCTCAGGGGCAAGTTGCCAGAGATCTTCTGGCTCGATGATGATGCATTAACCTGAGTGGTGATGGAACCCCCTCACCACTCAGTAGCCCATTAATGCTGGTATACAAGAAGAAGGGGCGCCGCGCAGACTACTCACGCGGCGCCCCTCGACTTAATCGAGGCTACATACCTATAACATACTTTGTTAATCCACCACCCGCTGTAGGACGAGAGATCGGACCTTCAGCTGCATAAACGTTGCCATCAGCATCAACGGCAACTCCCTCACCAGCCACGCCTGTATCACGAGAGTCAATCTCATAAGGTGGGATAAAGGCCGTTACGACATCTTCGGATGCATGACCGATACGAATACCAGTGATCCAACCGGGGTGATTATTCGGGTTGGTTTCAGAATCGATGGCATACAGCATGTCGTCATCTGTGATGAAGAGTCCGCTGATACGGCTGAACTGTACATAAGAATCGAGGTAGTTACCGTCCTGATCGAAGATCTGTATTCGATGATTTCCTCGATCTGCAACGAAAAGACGACCCTCGGAATCCATTTCCAATGCATGAGGGGTACGGAAGTTACCAATCTCCGTGCCAATTTGGCCCCACTCTTTGATGAACGTTCCATCAGCGGAAAACTTCATGATCCGACCAGTTGCACCTTCTGTGACTGTCGGATTGTTCGGGGTCAGCATCGACTGGCCACCATGCCCATCTGCCACAAAAATGCTCCCGTCGGGAGCGGTGATGACATCGTTGGGCTGATTGAAGTGCTCGGAGTCGTTCCCCGGCTCACCGCGAGTACCCAGCCTTAAGAGTACTTCACCAGTCGCGCTAAACTTGATTAGATGGTGTCCGGTCATATCTACAATCCAGACATTCCCGTCGGCATCCAGATGGATCCCGTGGGGGAGATCAAACTCCCCAGCACCAAAACTGGTGAGAACCTCACCGGTATTACGATCAAACTTGAGAACCGGATCGACTAGATTCTCAGCGCATCCACCACCCAGAGCACTCGCGCCACATCGATCATAGGCCCAGACGTTACCGTCATGCGGATCGATATCAACACCGGCCGTAGAACCCCATGTCCTATTATCTGGAAGCGGACCCCATTCTGAGACAACCTCAGATGTGGGATTCGGAAGACCAGCAGCTGCGGGATCAGTAACAGTTGACGGATCTGGAGCTTCAGGGGCTGGTGCGTCAGCCTGACCAGAACAGCCCGATAATACAACACTGATTGCTATCGCAGACGCGAATGAAGGGAACCGTGACAAAAACATTTTACCTCCTTGCTACTCTATTCAATTAGTTGATCAAATTACCAAGCCCTAACATCTGACTTGGCAGCCCTAACGCTTAAGCGCCTTACCTGCCTACTTCATTTTTCTCCTGATATCGAGCACCACCCAAGACATTGGGAAGTGAGTAATTGCCCTCATGGCAAGCATACTCGTACACCTGACCATCCAACCGTGTGAACGGCACCTCACCCCCCCATACCTCTGTATACGTCGTGGAATCATCAATTGTGAACTCGTAGACAATTGACTCCTCATCCACACGGGTGAAGCGCTCAATCACCCTGAGATCTTCTGAAGGTGGCACTCCGCGGAATGCGTGCTCGGGATTGAGGTTTTTGGTCTCTACAACCAGCGTATTACCTTCCCACCAGCCCCGAGAATCGCCGAAGTACGGACGGACATTAGTAGGTAACGAACGTGGCTCGCCAAGCCGAATGATGCGCACGTCATGCACCATCTCCGCCATGATCATGACGTAATCAGCATTTTGCACAATCGTATAATTGTTGTTGTACCAGTAGTTGGGCAGCATCGGAGGACCGGCACTTGATCCAAAAGACACAATGCATCGCTCAGCTAGCGGGCGGACTTCCGGATGGTCGTACGCACCAAACTGCCTGCTAAGCGCCCTGGAATCATCGACCCGGCGACGCCCCTCTGTGGTCAAGCTTGGTACACGGCCGTTCGATGGGTTGGTAACAAGCGAACTCCTGAATTCCCCATTCACGACTGCTACCCGGTCTCCAGGCTCCCTGTAGAACTCGTTATAGCAGGAAGTTGGCCCATCGATGCAAACCGGGTGGGTACCACCTTCTGGTGGGGGAGGACGATCTGGATCACTTGCTTCAGCTTTGCGAGCCACAAGTTCCGCCTGTCCTTGTTCAATTTCAGCAACCTCTTCCCAAGTCAGAGCAGGTTCCCAACCTGCGGGCCGCTCGAAAGGTGTAAGGGTCGCATTAGTCCAATTGCCTTGCAGGTCGGGATGACCGAATACAGTCCTGGGCACCTCCCACTGTTCGGAAGATGAGGGGCGCTCCTGCGCGGTTACAGGAGAAACCAGCGCTGCAAAGCACATGAGTGCTGCACTAGCAATCCGATAAAGCCTGAGAGACAGCAATCTTGAGAAATGGATTTTCATTTTTTGACCTCCGAGTCAACGGACGCTCTACCGCAGTGTCCGAACTCGATTAATCTGCCAATGGACCGCCTCAAGCGCGAGTGTTTTCCTGTCAGATTGAATTCTGCTTTTACATTTCTAATAAGAAAAAACCCCGCGAGTTCTTGGCTCGTAGGGTATGAAAACCTCTAGGGGCGCATAAACGGAGCGCGAGGGATTCGAACCCCCAAGCCCTTTCGGGCGCTCGCTTTCGAGGCGAGTGCAATACCATTCTGCCAGCGCTCCTCAAGTAGATCGCTTGAGCGATCTACGTAATCGGGGCGCCCGGATTCGAACCGGGGACCTCTGCGACCCGAACGCAGCGCTCTACCGGACTGAGCCACGCCCCGAAACCGAAACGGGTCATCCCAACACGGACGGGGTGGGATTCGAACCCACGCGGGCGTTAGCCCACACGATTTCCAATCGTGCGCCTTAAGCCACTCGGCCACCCGTCCACGGCCACCTGCGCCGCGGACCTGGGCGCAACCGGACCAAATATTAATAGGCCATACAAACCAAAACGGAGGGAGTGGGATTCGAACCCACGTGGACGCGAAGTCCAACGCCTTAGCAGGGCGCCGCCTTTAGCCACTCGGCCATCCCTCCCCTATAGAGACATAAATGTCTCTGAATTGCCCCGCTAGGGCTCGAACCTAGACTCTCCGGAACCAGAATCCGGCGTGTTGCCAGTTACACCACGGGGCACTAAGAGCCACCGGTCGGATTTGAACCGACGACCCCGTCATTACGAGTGACGTGCTCTACCAACTGAGCTACGGTGGCAGGTTGTTCTAGTGGAGCCGAGGGGAGTCGAACCCCTGACCTCTTGAGTGCGATTCAAGCGCTCTCCCAGCTGAGCTACATCCCCAGGGAGGCGCGTACATTACACACGCCGCCTCGGGGTGCAAGCGCTGGCGTAAGAACCTTTTCTGTGCCACCGATCGCGACCTGACCCGAGCACGGAGGGGCCACATGGCGCTGGTGGATTACTACGGAATCGATGACGAGCTTCAGGAGGACGAGCGGCTGGTTCGCGACAGCGTCCGCCGCTTCGTCGAGGCGAAGGTGATGCCCACCATCGCCGACCACTACCAAGCCGGCACCTTCCCGATGGACCTGATCCCGCAGGTGGCCGAGCTCGGCCTCCTCGGGGCCAACCTCGAGGGCTACGGCTGCGCGGGGATGGGCGACGTGGCCTACGGGCTCGCCATGCAGGAGCTCGAGCGTGGCGACTCCGGGGTGCGCTCCTTCTGCTCGGTGCAGGGCTCGCTCTGCATGTACCCGATCCACGCCTTCGGGTCGGAGGCGCAGAAGGAGAAGTATCTGCCCGGCATGGCCGAGGGGAAGATCATCGGCTGCTTCGGCTTGACCGAACCCGACTTCGGCTCGAACCCCACCGGGATGATCACCCGCGCGGAGCGTCTGCCCGGGGGTGGCTTCCGCCTCAACGGCACCAAGCGGTGGATCACCAACGGCAACCTCGCTCACGTGGCCATCATCTGGGCCAAGCTCGACGGGCGCGTTCACGGCTTCCTGGTGCCCACCGAGACCCCGGGTTTCACCGCTCAGAAGATCGACGACAAGTGGTCGCTCCGCGCGAGCGTGACCAGCGAGCTCATCCTCGAGGACGTCGAGGTGGGGGAGGACGCGCTGCTACCCGGGGTCGCCGGGATGCGCGGTCCCCTGAGCTGCCTGTCTCAAGCTCGATACGGCATCTGTTGGGGAGCCATCGGGGCCGCCATCGGCTGCTACGAGACCGCGCTGAGCTACGCGAAGGACCGCGTGCAGTTCAGCAAGCCCATCGCCGGCTACCAGCTCGTCCAGGCGAAGCTCGCGCACATGATCACCGAGATCACCAAGGCCCAGTGCCTGACGCTGCGGCTCGGCCGGCTCAAGGAGTCGGGCAAGTGGCGCCCGCAG
>CAJWPN010000009.1:0-53507 GCA_913045345.1 uncultured Gemmatimonadales bacterium | reverse complement strand
TTGAGTTTAGTGCTGGTGATCATGCCGCCCTTGGTGAAAGACTACGTGAATCAACGAGCCAGCTACGAATGCCTGGTATAATTCCAGCCCCTGACTATGCCATTCTCCCAAGAACTCTATTCCAGCCACATATCCGAGGGCAGTCGCAACGGGTATGCTGACTAGAGCTGCTGCTGCGGCAAGTTCGCCATGGCGTGGAGAAATAAGCCACCAGATGACGAGGCCTACTGGGATCCGATGTAAAATCACCGCGGCTACGAACGGTCCACCGAGGATATCACTGGCTGGGGCAAATGCGATACCCTCAAGGACAGCGTGTAGGATTAGGCCCGAAAGAACAAGTAGAATGGCGAAGTTATCAGTCTGCGATGCCAGAGCATTGGATGCTCGTTCAATTATGGTGGGTATGAGGACCCCGGCTCCAACGACAAGCAGTGGAACAAGGCTCTGCTCGGTCCAGGTATAGGGCAGAATCTGCCATAATACGAGGGCTGGAACTGCCACATAGACAAAGCCATCAACGATTCGGACGGCCGCTGCTTGACTATGCAGGACACGGTAAAGCCCTGCTCCCACTGCTGGCGCAATCAGCGCGGCTCCTAGGTACAGCATCTGTTTGTTAGCGGTAAGTCCGATTTCTAGCGGATACCTACTACCCCTCGCACAGAGTCCATGAGCTTGGCCGAATCCCAGCCGATGCCGTGACGGAAGACGATCTTGGTGTTATGTAAATTTCCTAGCTCTTCCAAGTCGCCCTCTATCACCACTAAATCAGCTAGTTTCCCTGCCTCTACCGTGCCGACGTCATCAAGTACACCCAAGATCTTCGCTCCATTTCCACTCATAATCTGAACAACTTCTGGTGCTGAGAATCCAGCTTCGAGAAGTAGTTCATAATTACGCTGATCACCTAGCCCTGGTGGGGCGGCTCCGTATCCTGTTGGGTCCACGCCGGCTGCCAAAGTCCCACCTGCTTGCACAAATGCTCGTTCGTACTCCATCGCCTTGGCAAAGGTTGCAGGATCGATTGCGCCCTGTCCTGCTCGTCGGGCGATAGCAATTTCTCGCACTTCTTCGGCGATCTCAGGAGCGAGCACTTGATATACGCGCTCATCGATGGGTGGACGGCCAGATACTGAGATCTCGTATACCACGAGTGTTGAAGTCATTGCGACATCATTCTCGATCATGTCCTGAAAGGTTGCCTGTACATCTTGGCCGTTCACGTCAAGATCTGCATAAGTGTTCCGGAAACCAGGCGGGCATTCGTCTGGAACTTTGTTAGGAGCGTATTCACTGTTAGCGAATAATCCGTGTTCAAGATTATCGATTCCAAGTGCGACTGCTTCTCGATAACCCACTGAGCACAGGTGAGCGGTGACTTTTACCCCGTGACGGTGTGCCTCCTCTATGGCTGCCCCGAGTTCAGCTCGTGAGATCCAGGTATATGCCTTGAACCAGCTAACCCCCTCTTCGGCCCAGTAGCGTACGACTCGGCGCGCTTGTTCGGGTCCCTGGAGCCGCGTCATCGTTTGTGATCCCTGTTCCCCCGTGAGATACGGGCCGGTAGCAAATATGGTAGGCCCGATCGCCCGGCCAGCTTCGATCTCCCGTTTGAGGTTTAGCTCCTCGTAGGGGGCCCTGGCACCAGTAGTACGAATTGTCGTGACTCCAGATGCGAGGTAAAGCCTTGATCCTGAAAATGAAAGCTGTGCCGCACGACCCTGCCCGCCTGTGTAATAACTGTGATTATGTAGTCCGATTAACCCGGGAATAACCGTATGTCCGGCAAGGTCAACGCGGTTAGCACCAGCAGGGACCGATATACTTGAACCGACAGCTGTGATTCGGTTGCCCTCAATGAGGATGGTCTGTCCTGTGCGTGCTGGGGCACCTGTACCATCGATTACCTTCGCATTGGTAAGTGCGGTGACCGGCCCACCAACGGCTATAAACTCCTGGAACGCTTGTGCGTGTAACGGAAGCACACCGATCAATAGGGCAGCAATACATGTTAGTGAAGTGGCTACGGCTTTCATCTCAATTTCCTTCGACGTCGATAACGAATTTCATACCGGACTCCAGATGCTCCGCAATATGGCAGTGCACCATCCAACGTCCGGGGTTAGAGAGTTCAAGGAGGATGTCTGTAGATGACCCTGCCGGCAACAGCACAGTATCCTTCCAAACTAGATTCTTATTGACCACTCCGTTCTGCTCGAGGATCAGGAACCGTTGTCCATGGATATGGAGTGGATGCTGCATTGAGTGAAAAGCCCCACGATCATTATGGATTCTAATTTTCACTACGTCGCCAACCTGAAAGCTCCAACTGACCTCCATGTTCTCGTGGCCTGTGTCGCTATCCCGTAGGATCCAATCGACTTCAGCGCCAGTGGTTGCCCAATTCATCACCGGCATGGTTCCGGTCCATTCCACAGGGTTGAAGTAGACCCAGTCATAGAGCATCGATTGCTCTATCGCTGGTGGAAGGCTATCGACTTCAAGTGTTAGAGCTAGCTCGTGATCGATAGGGCGTTCAAAATGGCTGCGATATCGGTCAATATCGGCTATGACATCTAAGTTAGTGCGGAGTATTTCAAATGCTTGATGATGATCAAGTTCAGTGCGGGATTCGGACACCGTGATTGATCCCAGAGTAGTGATTTCCTCCAAGAACACGCCCATCCTGTGATTGATGCCTTGAACATGGTTCCTGAGTTCGTATGAGCCTGCTTCGTCGAAAAATACTTCGACGATGTAACGCTCTGCCGGAGCCAGGACGATGCTTTCGACAATGACTTCATGTTCGAGCTTTCCGACATCGGAGCCTACAACCTTGATAGGAACTGCGCTGGCATCCGGTTCAGATCCCGACCGAAAAGAAATATTGAAAGTTCTTGTGTTTGAGGCATTCGTAAAATGAAATCGGACAACCTCTCCTGCCTTGACCTCTAGACTGTATTCTGGCTCACCGTTCGTGATAAAGAAGTTCCCAAACCGCCCCATCAACATGTAATTGGGTGACTCAAGCCCAAACGGAGTTATGCCGTCTTCTGTGAGCACAAGATCGTCCAACATCACGATTTCTTCGCGGTTTACAGGGCTGTAGTAGTCGGTTGAGGTGGGTGCGATCAACATGTTTCCTGCAAGTCCGAGTTCCTGTTGTATGTCTTCTCTGTGGTGGGGATGATACCAATAGATGCCTGCATCCTTGAAGTAAATTTGGTAACGGAATGTCTGCCCAGGTTGCACTGCCTCTTGGGTTAATCCAGGTACGCCGTCATAACGGTTGTCGAGGCGCACTCCGTGCCAATGAACTGCAGTGGGCAATGAAGTTTCGTTCGTAAAATTCACAAAGATCGTCGCACCCTTTTTTACCTTAATAAGAGGTCCAGGGTGTTGATTATTGAAGGCTAACATTGTGAGTTCGCGTCCTTGAATCTCACGTCTCACAAAGCCAGCAAAGAGATCCAGTGTGCCTCCGTCAGGGAGTTCAACAACTTCGGAAGGCACTGCCGGAGGGATATCAGCGGTGTTGGTGGGAAGGAGGGGTGATGATCGTGGCCGAGTCGCCATAACCCCAGGAAGCATAGGCACCCCATCGTACATTGGGGGTAAATCCCAGATATCTTCATCTGGATTCATTTCCACTGGCCCCGCCTCTGCTGAAGGAGCGAGTGCCATAAGATCATGTGCCTCCATTCGACTCGAAGGTGAACGCCCCCGCAAAATCAGGGGACCGCTTCGCTGATCTACTTCAAGCGATGCTTCTGCAGTAACAAACACCATGAATTTATTGAATGAAACCTCTCCCAGATCATTCTCCCCGTTTGATACTGGGCCGAGCTTAATGACAGGATCTAATTCAAGAGGAGTCGCCCAAGCGATATAGGTTTGATAAGGGCCAAGACTCGAAGGGTTAGGCAATCCACTGATCCATGACCTGAGCTGGTGCCGGTGATGGCCTTCAGGGGTCACAGTGACCCCGAAAGGGGACCATGGGCGGGTTAGCTCAATGACGCCCACAGCGTCTCCGCCATTCGCAGTAGAGAAGAGGTCGATACATAGCAAGTCTGAAGCAGGACGATCTTGCCGAGTTCCGGTTCGGGAGGGGTTCTCAGTAGTTGAGGTCAGCAAGGGTCCTGATCCCCTTACCGGGGGACGATCTGTACACAAAGGTGATACGTCGGGGATTTGTCCTACGATCGCGACCGGAGAGGCGATCGCTAGTAGCAAGACTATAACGGTCGGACGTTGTAGATTGAGCATATACGCAAGATGGCGTGTACCGTAGCTAACGGCGAGACGGTCGGCGGCCGCTAGAATGATTCAGGGGAAGCCTCTGAAGAGAAGAAGCAGTAATTATTTCTGACAATAGGCAATAGCAAGTTTGAGATGAACGACCAGGGGATAAGATGACTGTTAAGGGTGTCGGAATAGTAAGAAATTACTTGCAAACTCTTATACTGCTTATTTCGGTCGGCTGCACTGCAGCTGACCTACCCAAGAGTGCTACCGTAACGGTTGAATCAACTGCACCAGAGAACCTTTCCTTGGTTGTCTCGACCCGCTTTCGGACCGTCGATGATTCTAGAGTCTTCGGTAACGCGGATACGGTCCAAATTACCGGGGCCTACAGTCGGGTTTATGCACTAAACGAGGAAGCTCGTATTTCAGCTACACTCATTAATAATGGTGACTTACCCGAGGTAGTGAGGCTTGCAGTTTCTGTTGACGGGACCGTCCAGTTTGACCGTAGTGGAACCTTGGGGCCCGGAGAGTCTTTGCCGTTCGAATACCTATGGGTGATCAGGCGTCCTTAACACCTGCCACCTAATCCAAGACCACACCCTAGGCTGGGCTCTAGAACTGCCTTGAAATAGGTCGGGTTTAGCGTTGACGTGCCCCTCATTCAAGGTCAAATTTAGTCCCGCCTAAATTTACTGATATATTAGTTTTTGTGCCCACTGCCTTATGGTTGATCCACTTTTTGCTCTTACGGTTTTTGCCGGCTCGGTGACACTGCTGGTGGTCATATTCTGGCCTCGCAAGGGTATCTACGCTCGTCTGTCACAGAATTTGCGCGTGACGAAACAGGTGCAAATTGAGGATGCGTTGAAGCATTTTTATATGTGGGAGCAAGTTGGTCGGACACCGACCCTGGAAAGTCTTGCGGGTCGGCTGACAATCTTAACTGATGATGCAGCTAAGCTTGTAACTCGACTAACCGAATCAGATTTTGTCCACCCAGGAAGAGGGGGCCTGACTCTTACCAAGGCTGGCCGAGAATCTGCTCTTCGGCTAGTCCGAACACACCGTCTATGGGAACGGTATCTCGCCGATCGGACGGGGGTTCCTGCAGTAGAGTGGCATGACGAAGCTGAAATAATGGAACACAGCCTTTCAGCAGAGCAGACTGATGCCTTGTCCGCTCGGTTAGGCCACCCACGTTGGGATCCCCATGGCGACCCTATTCCGACAGCTAGTGGTGAATTGCCAGAACTCGAGCAGCTGAGTCTGGGCCGAGCCCCGTTAGGAACACTGTTGGAAGTAATCCACCTGGAGGATGAGCCTCGTGAGATCTTCACTGGGTTGCTGGATCACGGTTTAGTACTCGGTGGTCGGATTGAAGCCATAGAGCGAGACAACCGGCACGTTCGGGTTCTAGTAGATGGCAGTCAGCGGCAGATTAATATGGTGGAAGCACTGAACGTTACCGTGCGGGTTCTGCCTGAAGGTCAGCACACAGGCAGCAGGCCCCTGACTTTGTCCGACTTAGAGCCTGGAGAGATAGCACGAGTAATTGACATCTCTCCCGCGTGTCGAGGTAGCGAGCGAAGGCGTCTTCTCGACCTTGGGGTAGTCGGGGATACAGAGATTAGAGTAGCGATGGCGAGCGCAGCAGGAGATCCAGTCGCTTATCTGATTCGTGGGGCGCTCATCGCTCTGCGCAAGAGCCAGGCTGCATGGATCAGAATCGAAAGAGCAGGGTCTCTCGTTGAGGTGGGTGATTAATGCCAACCCTTACGGTCGACCCGTGTGTCTCCTGTGCACAACATCGCGCAAAGAGTCTAGTCCGGTTAGGCATAAGCACGGACAAGTGGGATTACCTGATCGCGCTCGCAGGGAATCCTAATGTCGGCAAGAGCACAGTGTTCAATGAGCTTACCGGTCTCCGGCAGCACACTGGCAACTGGCCAGGGAAGACTGTGGTGCGAGCTGAGGGCGCGTTTGTTCACGAGGGTAAACGAGCCAAGGTTGTCGACCTGCCCGGAACGTACTCACTGCTAGCTGGTAGTGCGGATGAAGAAATAGCGCGGGACTTTGTTTTGTTCGGTCGACCAGATGTGACCGTTGTGGTTGTAGACGCTACGCGCCTCGAGAGGAACCTGAATCTGGTCTTGCAGATTCTAGAGATCACTGACCGAGTTGTCGTGTTCCTCAACTTAGTGGATGAGGCTCGCCGACACGGCATCGCTGTGGACCCCGTGAAACTAGAACGGGAACTGGGCGTGCCGGTTGTGCAGGGTATCGCTAGAGAAGGGGTCGGGATTGACGATCTTCTCTCAGCCGCGCATGAAGTCGCACTGAGAACAAATGCTGTAACTGCGGTTCGGGTTGAGCAGCACACGGTTGAAGTTGAAGCTGCCATAGATCAGTTAGTTCCGGAGATTCACAGTGCATTTCCAGATACCCCGAATGCTCGATGGGTGGCTCTTAGGCTCTTAAATGCTGACGAAGCCGTCGAGGGAGCTGTTCATTCCGGTGAATTGGGTCAACTGGCTCATGATGAGTCAGGTGCATTAGTCGAGATTACTGCGGCCGAAGTACGTCATAGGGTACTAAAGAAGGCGACAAGCCTGAGATGGGGTCTTCCCTCGAATTTCCAAGATGTTGTAACACGCCGTGCTTACCAAGTTGCTGAACAGATATCAAAGCGGGTGCAGGTTAGGGGGCTTAAGAAGGTGGGTATCGCTTTTGACCGAAAGATGGACGAGTGGCTCACAAGTCGGATTTTCGGTTTTCCTCTTATGCTGCTCATTCTATCGGTAATTTTTTGGATCACTATCGAAGGTGCCAATGTCCCATCATCGATGTTGGCAACACTACTAATTGATAACGGGCATAGTGCACTAAAAGGACTCGCACTCGGTATGGGGGTACCGTGGTGGCTTGATGGCTTTCTGCTGGATGGAGTGTATCTCGCTACAGCCTGGGTGGTAGCTGTGATGTTACCACCGATGGCGATTTTCTTCCCGCTTTTTACCCTACTTGAAGATTTTGGTTATCTGCCCAGGGTAGCATTCAATCTCGATTCGCTCTTTCGTAAAGCTGGAGCACACGGTAAACAGGCTTTAACGATGTGCATGGGGTTCGGTTGTAACGCAGCCGGTGTAGTGGCTACCCGCGTTATTGATTCTCCTCGGGAGCGCCTAGTCGCGATCATTACGAATAATTTTTCTCTGTGTAATGGCCGCTGGCCAACCCAGATTCTGATCGCAACGATCTTTATTGGTGCCCTGGCCCCATCACAACTGGGGGGCTTGGTCAGTGCGGGTGCCGTTGTGGGTATCGCACTCCTAGGGATCATGATGATGTTTCTTTCGTCTTGGATCTTGTCTCAGACTGTGCTTCGTGGGGAAGCGACAAGTTTCAGTCTAGAGCTACCGCCCTATCGGCCACCACGGATTTGGCAGACACTCTATACCTCGATTATCGATCGGACACTTATTGTGCTCTGGAGGGCGGTGATTTTCGCGGTCCCTGCTGGTGCGTTGATTTGGTTGATTTCGAACATAAGCTTAAATGATCTAAGCCTGGCACATCATGCGGTGGGTTGGCTTGATCCCGTCGGGCTTCTCCTCGGTATGAATGGCGTGATCCTGGTGGCTTATGTGGTAGCAATCCCAGCCAATGAAATTGTGATTCCAACGGTTCTGATGCTGACGGTGTTGACCGGTGGGTTCGCGATGGGAGAAGGGGCTGGTGTCATGTTTGAGCTCGACAGTGTAGGCGCCACCGGTGACCTATTGAGAGCCGGTGGATGGACACTACTGACTGGGGTCAACTTGATGCTCTTCAGCCTTCTGCATAACCCTTGTTCTACAACGATCTATACAATTTACAAGGAAACCCGCAGCACCAAATGGACTGCGGTTGCCACACTAATGCCACTAGCGATGGGGTTGACCGTGTGCTTTCTAGTGGCGCAGGTATGGAGGCTTGTGGCGGGTTAAACTGACTATCGCTACTTAACAATCAGTTTTTTCAGGGGATCTTGATGTTTGATTTAAGTGAATTGCTCCAGTTGGCTACATCGGTGATTGCGACATGGGCGCCGAAGTTAGCTGGTGCGGCTGTAGTTTTGGCTGTTGGCTGGTTTTTCGCTGGATGGGCAAAGCGGTTTTCAATGAAAGCCCTACAGGCATCTGCGCTGGATGATATTCTGGTGCCGTTTATTGCCGGGATGGTCTATGTGACCACAATCGCGCTTGTCGCTATTGCAGCGGTTGGGGTACTCGGTGTGAATACTACTTCGTTCGTGGCTGTACTCGGCGCTGCTGGTCTCGCCATTGCGCTAGCATTCCAGGACACTTTTTCAAACTTCGCGGCGGGGGTGATGCTTCTGACCTTCCGGCCCTTCAATGTTGGGGATACAGTCGAGGTTGGTGGTAGTATCGGGACTGTTCGAGAGGTGGGGATTTTCACTTGTCTCCTCACCACGGGTGATAACGTCCATATCCGGGTTCCTAACTCGAGGATCTTCGGACAGACGATCGTCAATTATTCTGGAAGTGATACCAGACGCGTTGATCTTGTTGTGGGTGTGAGCTATGACGATGACCTGAGTGTGGCGGTCAGGATTTGTAAGGAATTATTAGCATCAGACGAAAGGGTGCTTGATGAGCCCGAATCGGTTGTCGCGGTTCATGAACTTGCTGATTCATCCGTCAATCTTGTGGTCAGACCATGGGTGAGCACCCAAGATTATTGGTCGGTTCGTTGGGACTTAACTAGAGCCCTGAAAGAGAAACTAGAGGAGGCTGGTTGCTCATTACCTTATCCGCAGAGTGATGTGTACCTACACCAGCCAGTTATATCGGATTAACCCCCTTTAGGTGTCATTGGCTTAGGACATCAACGCCGAGGTCTATTCTCCCCGCGTTGCCTTGGGATATTGCTACTAGGCGTTGCATTTACGGGCTTCTCGGTTGAGATTCAATCTCATTCTCAATCTCTTCCTCTCTTGTTATAGAGGTTAGGAGCGAGTCGCGAGTGGGTTTGAACGCGCCAAAATCAATGTTAGGGTCACGGAACCAAGAACCGGGGGGCGAATTGCGTCTCGGTGACATCCCTTTGAGCCAGACGGTTGAATTAGTTCGCATTGATTTGCCCACTGAACGAGCAGAGCCCCTGCTCGAACGAGGCGTTCTGCCTGGGTGCCGGATTTGTCCAGTGCGATCATCACCTACAGGGGATCCGATAGTATCGGTGGACGGATCGCTGTTGGCACTTCGGCGGGAGACTGCAGACTGTCTCTGTGTACGCCTTCTAAGCGACGTCTCCTAAGAGATCTAATAAGTCACGAATCCCTTGCGTGACCTTAGTACTAAGGCAGGAGACGCCACCCTTACTAGTACTCAGGGTGAAAATGAAACCCGCTCTCCTCTAATCGCGCTGATTGGGCCACCGAACTCAGGAAAAACTACACTTTTTAATCGCCTAACCGGGCTTCGGCAGAAGGTAGCCAACTACCCGGGTGTTACCGTAGAAAAGTACGTGGGCCAAGTGCAGTGTGACAGCGAGCGAAACGTTGAGCTTGTTGACCTCCCAGGGGTTCACGGCTTTTCTGCCCGAACGCTCGATGAGCGAGTGACTCGGGATGTACTGGAAGGCCAAGTTGAAGATCTTCCTGCCCCCGATGCAGTAGTATTGATCGTTGACTGTACGAGGCTCGAGAGTCAACTCATGCTCGTTGAGCCAGTCCTGAAGCTCGAGATTCCAACGCTGCTGGTGCTCAACATGTGGGACGAGCTAGAAGAACGTGGCGGAAGCCTGAACGAGCTGGAGTTAGCTGACCTGCTTGGCGTTGAGGTCGTTAAAAGCAATGCACGCGTGGGGCTAGGGGTTGAGAGGGTTAAGGAGTTCCTCTCACAAGTAGAGGTTCGCGAATCAGGCCTACCTCTTCCTGAACAAGTGCTCAGTAATGTTCCACGGAGTGTTCCATTGCCCATGATCGATGCTTTTACCGCCCGTCGCAGGCATTTAGATAAGGTGGTGGATCGTGCCAGCTTTGTTTCTCCTGGCCCTGCACAATCGACCAATGCACTCGATTCAGTGTTCCTGCATCGGATCTGGGGCCCGCTCGTCTTCTTGGCAGTGGTGGTTATTGTTTTTCAGTCAATCTTTACATGGGCTGTGCCACTGATGGATGGGGTAGATCTCTTGATCACAGCTTCAGGGGAGTGGCTAGCTAGCAGGCTCTCTGACGGTTGGTTTCGGTCTTTGGTGATCGATGGTGTGTGGGCAGGGGTTGGTTCTGTCGTCATTTTCCTTCCCCAGATTCTTATCCTTTTCCTTTTTCTTGGTATTCTTGAAGATTCTGGTTACATGGCGAGGGCGGCTGTTATCGCAGACCGAGTCATGTATAAAGTCGGCCTCCAAGGGAGAGCGTTTCTTCCTCTTCTTTCTGGTTATGCATGTGCGATTCCGGCGATCCTGGCTGCGCGAACCGTGGAAGATGAGCGAGATCGCCTTGCCACGATTTTCATCACACCTTTTATGACGTGTTCGGCACGTCTGCCTGTATATGCCTTACTTATCGCTGCATTTATCCCAGAAGGCCGTTTGTTAGGGCCATTTCTGGGTTATCGGGCAGCAGTGCTGCTTGGGCTTTACGGTCTTGGTATTGCGGCAGCGGTAGTAACTGCATTTCTCCTCAAGAGAACGCTGCTTCGTGCCCAGCCCGGATCATTCGTGATGGACCTCCCATCTTACCGGCTACCTTCAGCTAGATCCATTGGTCTTCGTTTACTGGACCGAAGCAAGATATTTCTGAGAAGAGCCGGCAGCATCATATTCGCTGTTGCAATCGTACTCTGGGTGCTGACTCAGTTTCCGAGGACAGATGCTGGCCCACCCCTCATCGAAGACAGTGCATTGGGGCGGATTGGTCAGACAATTGAGCCCGCGATTGAGCCGCTTGGCTTTGATTGGCGAATCGGTGTTGGGCTAGTCACATCGCTGGCAGCACGAGAAGTGATTGTGGGAACACTCGGGACCATTTATGGGGTTGAGGATGCGACTGATGACTCGATCACGCTCCAAGAAACATTGCGGCGTGACCTAACGCTCCCAGCTGCAATTGGGCTTCTCGTATTCTTCGCGTTTGCACTCCAATGCATGTCGACGGTTGCCGTCATGCGTCGTGAGACTGGCGGTTGGAAATGGCCGATACTCCAGTTCTCTTACATGCTTTTCTTGGCATACTCAGGAGCGTTCATCGCAGTACGGATCTTCTAGTAGGATCTAATAGATCTTGGTTTGGGAGCTGGTATGCGCGTGACCATGGTGACAACCCGCCCATCGGGCGGGTTGTCACCATTCAGGTTATAACCCGTAAGAACTCGAGCCCTTAGTTACCAGATCCGAGAATAGCATTCGCATCGCGAGTGATTTCATCTAACTCAACACGAAGTACCTCGTGCCGTGCGATTGCGTCACGGCCAATCTTCATGTCAACTCGTGCGGTCATCCCCTGTAGATAGGTAATATGATCTCTTAACCCAGGACTACTGTAGCGGATCGGTGCTGTAATCAGTTGTTCTGCAATTGGAGCGATACGACGCTGTAGATTGGCATCACCAGTGTTCTGCGCCTCTTGGACCCGTTCGATCAGTGCGTCCACTTCAACCACCATAGCGTTCATTGTTTTATTGTGCTCGTATTGCTCTTGGAGGTCCGCGACCGTGACGCCTCCTGACTCTACACGCGGGTCGATGAGTACGTTGAACTGCTGAGTCTGTGACTCACCTCCGACGCTCAGTCGAACCTGATATTGTCCGGGTGGTACAGGTAAGCCTTCGGTGTCACGAACATCCCATACCATGCGATTGAAACCAGCGCTAGTTGTTACTGATGGTGCAGGCGCACCACCACCCCGTCGGCCGAAGCCTCCACCACGACCACCACCCCTTGGGGGTTGGGCACTGCTATAAGAGTTCACGGTGCCCCCTGCTTGATCGAGGATATCCAGGGTGACCGCACCCGAAGTAGGGGTGGGCAGGTAGTAGTCTATATTCGGACCAAGCAGATGGGCTGCTGTCGAAGTCCGATATCCATCTCTTGGAGCGAATAGGTGACTTTCTGCAACTGTCACCTCTGCCGTGATCTGATGCAGTGCCGAAAGATTGTCGAGAATCCAGATTGCACGGCCCTGAGTAGCGATCACTAAGTCTTTGTTCTTCACTTGAATATCATTGATCGGAATATTGCCAATATTCAAATGGAACGGCTGCCAGTTGCCTCCATTGTTGAACGAGATGAAGAGGCCGAATTCCGTGCCAGCATAAAGCAGTCCTTCCCGGTCTGGATCTTCACGCACAACCCTCGTTGGCCAGTCTGCTGGGATTCCGTTATCACCAGTTGTGAGGCGTGACCAGGTTTGACCGTAGTCATCAGTCCGATAGATGTAGGGAGCGTAGTCGCCGAGTAGGTAGCGGTATACGGCGTAGTATGCTGACCCGCGCCGGTGCGGTGAAACATCAATCCATGCTACGCGGCCACCCTCTGGAAGGTCAGGCGGTGTGATATCCTGCCAACTATCTCCATCGTCTTGCGTGATATGGAACGGACCATCGTTGGCACCAGTCCATATGACACCCGCTTGATGAGGTGATTCTCGGACTGCATAGAGTGTGCTATAGAATTCCTCACCGGTAACATCCCTCGTTATAGGTTCTCCACTTGCACCCTGAGCATGTGGTGGAAAGGCCGTCAGATCCGGGGACATCGTTTCCCATGTGACGCCCATGTCACGAGAGCGGTGCAGGTGCTGTGATCCGTAGTAGATGACACTGGGATCGTGCGGTGATAGCTCCATTGGGGATACACGTTGAAAACGAAGGATTAGGTCACGGCCAGCGTTACCGTAGAGAGACTGTGCTCCTACCCAGTACGGCTTAGACTGACCTGTTTCCCGATCTTGAACTGCAAATTGACCTTTGCAAGAGCCGTAAACGATGTTGGGGTAGGTCGGATGCGGGACGACTGGGCCAGTCTCACAACCCGGACCGGCCCACCAGTCGACATTTCTTTCACCACCTTCTGCCGTGCTCGACATAATATGTGTGCCGTCGTCTTGCTGAGCTGCGTAAAGCCGATATGGGAATCGATCGTCAAGATGGATGCCATAGATTTCTGAAGTCGGTTGGTTGTACTGCGTGGACCAGGTTTGACCTCCATCGTAGGAAACATTTGCACCGCCATCGTTGGCCTGGACCATAGTATTACCGTCATTCGGGTTGACCCAGATGTCATGGTTATCCCCATGCGGTGTAGGCATCCTGGTTACCGTCCGTCCACCATCAGTCGATTTCCAAAAGCCCTCTGCGCCAGTATATACGACATCCGCATTCGTAGGATCAGTGCCGAGAGTTGTGTAGTAGAAGGGCCGTTGAATCATGGCACCTTCATCATTTACCAGCATCCAATTCTGACCTGCGTCATCAGAGCGATACAACCCTCCCCCAGGCTTAGCCTCAACGAGTGCGTAGATACGATCTGGATTGGCGTCTGTCACACCCATGTTTCCTTTACCGATCAATTCGCTGGGGAGACCATTCATGATGCGGTCAAAACTTTCTCCACCATCGGTGCTCTTGTAGAAGCCGCCCTCATATGAGCCGCTGATGATAGTCCAAGGCTTACGTTCGATGCGGTTCATCCAGGCATAGACCACACTTGGATTGCCCGGTTGAATTTCTACGTCCATTGCACCAGTGCTATCCGAAACAAAGAGCGTATTGCGCCAAGTCTCGCCGCCATCCGTTGTCTTGTAGATACCTCGCTCTGAACTGGGCTTGAATGCATCACCATTCGCTGCAACCCAAACTGTGTTCGGGTCAGTAGGGTGAATCTTCAGGCCACCAATTTGCCCCACATCATAAAGACCAGCGAATGACCATGTCTCACCACCGTCCGTGGTTTTATAGACCCCACGTCCAGTGGAGACGTTGCTACGCAAACCATCCGAACCAGTGCCGAAGTAGATGATATCCGGGTCGGAGTCAGCTACTGCAATTGCACCGCTTGACCCCACTGGAACCTTGCCATCAGTGATTGGCTCCCAGCTTTCACCACCGTCCGTCGTCCGCCACAGACCGCCTGAAGCGACGCCCATGTAGTAGGTTTGAGGCTGGGATGGTACGCCAGTCACAGTGGTCACACGTCCACCTTGTAGGGGCCCCACCTGACGGTACTGCATCCCCTCGAAGAAGGATGGATTTACTTCGCTCATCATTGGCGCACTTTGCGACAATACGGGTGCTGGTGTTAAGAGAAGCACCATTCCCGCCAAGGTCGCAGCAGCTCTTTTGTACATATCTCTACTCCAAAGGGACGGTTGGTAATTAGTGAGATTCACGTCGACTCCATGTAGGATCGGCCGTGATAGACGCATTGTGACGGTGGGTGGTGATCCCGGCAAGGAGGGACTCAGGAAGTAGGCACACTCCGCAAATGCACCCAGCCATGTGCTCTGTCTGACTTTTTGGCTTTCCGACGAAGGGTTCAATCTTTGGACTGAACAAGACTGCTGTCATGGACAAAATCATGAGCTAATACCTGATCAAGTTCATTGATTACCCGGTCTGCATCGCTCCCTGAGAACGACATCGGGGGCTTAATCTTGATAACGTTGTGATCAGGGCCGTCAGAGCCCAAGAGGATACCCCGCTTTTTCAGGTGCTCCACAACGTAATGGGCGATCTCTGGAGCAGGAGTTAGAGTTTCACGGCTGTTGACGAACTCAACCCCCAGGAATAAACCGCGACCTCGAACGTCACCGATACAGCCGTGAGACTGCATCAGTGTATCAAGTCCAGTTTTGAGGGCTGTTCCTACTGTCGTTGCGTTGGCCTGAAGCTTTTCATCTTTGAGGATATCTAGAACTGCAAGGGCGATTGAAGTTGACACGGGATTCCCACCGAAGGAACTAAAGAACTCCATCCCGTTGTCGAAGGCCTCAGCGATCTCTCTAGTCGTAACTACAGCACCGATCGGGTGGCCATTTCCCATCGGTTTGCCCAGTGTGACAATGTCGGGTAGAGCTCCTTGCGTCTCAAACCCCCACATGTGACTGCCTAATCGACCGAAGCCAACTTGAATTTCATCGGCTATACATAAAGCTCCAGCAGCTCGGGCGTGCTCATAAGCAGCAGTGAGATAGCCCTGTGGTGGCTCTATCTGTCCCGCACAGGATAAGAGGCTCTCAGACAGGAAGGCTGCAGGGTGGTGCCCTTCTGAGTCTAGATGTCGGAGGGCTTCTCCAACATCTGCTGCATAAAGAGTTGCTCGTGATGGGTCGTCACGGCGATAGCGTCCCCGGAACTCGTCTGGTACCGATGCTGTTCGTGTCCATGATGGAGGGGCATGCCCACCGCTGCCTGTGAACTTGTAGTGACTGACATCGATGAGTCCTTGGGTATTTCCGTGATAACCACCCTCGAGGACGGCGATGCCCGTGCCACCGGTATAGGTACGTGCCATGCGCAGAGCTAGCTCGTTCGCCTCGCTGCCAGAGTTAACGAATAGACAGACGGATAATGGCTCAGGAAAAAGCTTAGATAAACGCTCTGCGTACTCTATGATTCCGCCGTGTAGGTACCTGGAATTGGTATTTAAGACGCCCATCTGTTTTTGGCCGGCCCCAACCACGCGTGGGTGCTCGTGTCCTACATGCGCAACGTTGTTTACGCAGTCCAAGTAGCTTCGACCCAGAACATCGAACAGGTAAGACCCCTTGCCACGCACGATGTGGATTGGTGTCTCGTAAGAGAGGCTGAGATTAGGTGAGAGAACTTGTTCGCGACGTTCGTTGAGCCCTTCGGGCTCCTCGTACATGGTTTCTAAGGGCAGGTTTAAGATCAGGTTCGGGTTCGGACAAAATGACGCCCACACAGTGCGGTCCCGGGGCAGTGCTACTCCGGGAAAGTTGCCTTCAAACCCCATTAGATCAGTGATGATCTGGAAGTGTAGGTGTGGCGGCCAATCCCCATTTTCAGGATAGGTTCCAATCCGAGCGATGGGGTGTCCTGCATCGATAGAATCACCTGTCTTTAGGTTTTCCACAGATGCTTTTTCTAGGTGTCCGTAAAGAGTCCAGAAGAGTCCTGAGGGAGCACTGTGTTCGAGGATCAAAGTGGGCCCATAGTCCAACCGATTCTTGTTCTCTCTTACGGTATGTACCCGACCGGCTAGGGGAGCATGGATCTCCGTACCTGGCTCTTGAAAGACGTCGATCCCAAGATGAATCGTGCGTCTTTCACGAGGGTCTCCTGATCGACCTTCGAACTGGTCAGCAAGATAAAATCCCCGGGGCTCCATGAAGCGTCCTATGCCTAGCGTTAGGCCATCAGATCGCATTTTCTGGAACACTCGATTGCTAAAATCTGTGGTGTCATCTGAATCTCTGCCGGTAAGGTCGGGGCTTGAGATGCTCAGATCCAGAATTCCCAAGGCATTTGGGTTTTCGGGTACGGCTATCACATCTTCGAAGTCTTCGCTCGCGAGCCACTTTTGCAACTGAGCACTCTGGGAGCATGCTTCCAGACCGCAGGCTTGTCTTAGGGTCCCACTGCTAATCTTCCGCGGAATTGCAGCGAGCAATGAAAGTGTGTTCCATGCATCAGCTTCTGAAATCAGGTGATATGGGTCCGTATCCCCATGATGTTTTCGTAGCGAGGCTATGCAGACACTCTGTCCTAATCTTGCACAGACGAGCGTCATCAAAACATCTATCTCAATTTCTAAAAGTGGTTGGTTGGCATAGTAGCCTCGAGTGATTTCCGAGGCGGCTAAGAGTGGGTCAGGAGTTCCGAGAATCCCGTAAGCGATTGCGATTGCCAGATCAAAGACTCGCGGGGCGGAGTGAGCATCTCCCAGATCTATAATCCCGCTGATGCGGGCCTGGCCTTCTTTGTTCAGGGAGACGAGGACGTTGTGATCATTTACGTCCCCATGAATGATCTGTGAGCCGAGACCTAGAAACTCTCTCTCATTATCCCGGAAGTCCTTGAGTGTTAATTCGATGAGCGCTCGCTGTGCGCTATCCAGCACATTCAGGCTCTTTCCCATGATGTTTCCTGCTCGGCCCAGAGCCCACTCAAAGTTGATTCTGGGTGGAGGATGATCAGGGTAAGCCCCGAGCACACTTCCAAGCTCCGCCATCCGTTCACCGAGATTGAGTAGTAACGCATCAGAACGCGGATTGACTTCTGCCAGTAGGGTTCCAGGTAGGAATTCAAGGATCCTTAGTCGGTAGTGGTGCCCCTGTTGATTCTCATGGGTTACTAGACTAGTGCCAGAAATTGCCGGAATAACACTAGGGATTAGGCCATTTGTGTCGTTACTGAGCCGAGTGATCATCTCGGTCTCGAACTCTAGAATCTCTTGGGCTTCATCAAGTGAACTGACCTTGACTACGTGCTTCTGGCCCCCCGGAGATTCGAGTAGGAAGTTCTGGTCTCGGTCTCCTGGAAGAGGGTGGAGGGTGCCCTCAAGTCCGTAATACTCCTGTACTGAGTTGGATACCTCGCTTTCGCTGAGTTTGGGGGGTTCTTGGAGATACGTCATGTCTATGGCAATGCGACGTCTAGGCTATGGGCCCTGTGGTGAACGGATTCTATGGGCGCAGAAGATGCTGGAGACCGTGGTCGACATCAATGATTGATGTCCTGCTGTCAGTTCTGGCCAATGCCGACAATACGTGACGATACTAGAGTAGGACGGATGGGTTTTTTTGCTACAGATAGAGCGTTTGGTAGGGTCAATTCCCTCCTGGGCGACCCCTTGCTAAGGCTCTGTAATATTCTTCAACTAATTCACGATATCCGTCGGGAACCTCATCAGACCCACTCAGGGTGGTGCTGTGCTCAGCCGAACCTTCCACTTCACGGCGTAGACCGAATTCGAGCCGTTTGAGCTGATCGAGGATCTCTTGCTGGAGCTGTGCGACTTGAGAGGGGTCTGCATATATCCCTTCACGCTGAAACTGCTCCATGGCATCAAGTACCGCTCGGAGTTCTTGTGCAGGCCGCCCTACCTCTCTGAGTTGCTCGCGAAGTGCTCGAACTTGATTTCCTCTTTGTCCAAATTCCCGTTGTAGTTGCCGGATGTCCTCCGGATTCAATGGGCGAGGATTTCCACGTGTAGGTGCACCAGCTTCAGAATAACGCCCATCGTAGTCGACCCATCCATCCGGCCCACCACCACCGATTGCCCCAGACCGGTTTCCTTGCTGACCCTGCTGACCCTGTTGGCCTTGCTGACCCTGTTGACCTTGCTGACCCTGTTGACCTTGCTGACCCTGTTGACCCTGCTCATTGAGACGCCTCTCCATTGCTTCCATACCACGGACTAGATCGCGGGCTTCTTCGAGCGCTTCTTCAAGTGGGTTGGGCTCTCTTTGACTAGCCGCACCTGCTGCTCGCTCAAGTTCATCACGCAGAGCTTGGAGGTCGGCTTCAATCGTCAGTTCAAGTGTGACAGCCGACTGAGGATCCCATTGCTCAATCGTTCCTCGGGAGTACTGCAGCTTCTCTTTTAACTTGGATTCACGAATATGGTTGGCTCCATCTTGCAGTGCTCTTGCGGCCTCTGGGTTATCGGCACTGCTGCTTGACGCTGAACGATCAAGTTCCCGTTCCAATTCTGAAACGGCCTCTGTCATCTGATCTTTACGTTCTCTGAGCTGTTCAATCGCTCTCGATCTTTCCGCTCCAGAAGTCGGGAGTTCCCGGACCTGCCGTTGGACATCTCGTTGCTGTTCTTGGAGTTCTGCAACCTGATTAATCGCAGTTTGGGCGTCACGCCTAGCACGGTCTGAACGGGCTTCTTCGAGTTGCCTTCGCGTCTCCTCTAGTCTGCGCAGCGCTGTCTGTGCTTCAGTAGTTGAAGTGCTACCAGCCTGAGAGGCTGACTGGCGCATTGCTTCGGCAGCCTGCTGAAGTTGCTGGGCTGTTTCTTCAAGCTGCTGGTCGTTGTTTTCTCTTGCAAGCCGGAGTAATTCTCTTGCGGCCTCTTCAGTTTGCTCAGCTAATTCTCGTTGCGCAGCTCCTCCACCCGAAGATGCTCCCTGTGGGGAGGCCTGAGCACGCCGCCGCTGACGCTCAGCCTGTTGTTCTTGCCGCTGTGAAAGCTCTTTTAGCTTTTCGAGGAGTTCATCAAGCTGATTGTCGGCTTGTCGTTGAGCACCCCGTTGGACGGTCTCATACTGGTTTTTCAGCTTATCAAGTTCGAGTTCAAATAGGTCAGCAAGATCTTCAGCGGCTGCTTGGCTACCACCACCACCACCAGGTTGCTGCTGCTGTTGGGTAACGTAGCGCTCGTAAGTTTCTTCAGCTTGCTGCACATATCGTAGCGCTATCTGTTCGTCTGGGATTGCTTCACGTAATTGTTCCGTATCGAGGTCCTCCTGCGCATTCGTCATTGCTTCAACTGCTTTTGGCAGGATCGAAGAAACATCACGGAATCCTGGATCTGTGCTGGTCAATCCTCGGTTCTGCATTCGCTCCAGCAGGGTGCCGACCTGTTCCTTGAGGCGACCCTGTGAGAGTGAAACGCTGACCACGTTCTCGCTGAATTCTTCTGGGTCGTAGCTCTCTCTTTGGCGAATAAGATTGAAAGTTGCTGAAATGATCTGCCGTTGCAGCTCAGAGAGAGCTGTTTCGGGTGTTTGGCCACCGCCACCACCTTGTTGCTGTCCGCCACTTTCCTCTCCCTGCCGGTACGCCCGCTCTAGGGGGCGTACGTTAAGGAAGAACATGTCACTAGCTATTGCTCGGGTGCCCGAGATAGTCCGGTTGTCACGCACCAGAGCGTAATAAGCGATCAAATCTCCTGGCTCAAGCTCCCACTCTTCGAGGAAAAGCGTATGGCCAGTCGATACCTCTGGCAGCGGAGCGCCAGATCCCTGAAAGAGCGGGACTGTATCCTCTTTTTCTCCGTTTACAGAATAGACGATCCGTACGTCACCGATGCCGTAATCGTCGTTTGCACTTACTTCCAGGTAAACCTCTTCAATTGGTGAAGCCGAGACGTCTCGGCCAGGCTTAGAGAAGTGAACAGAAGGTTCTTGATCCGTAAGGAGGTCAATCCTGTATTCAGGGGAAGCTGGAACTAAATCACCATTCTCCCGGGCTAGCTGGATCGAGTAAAAACCTTCCTCACGCACTGTAAGGCGTGCGAGGAAGGTACCGTCCTCTTCCAAGCTGAGATCCTGAGTGGGTCCTCCATCTAGGAGGAATTGGCCACCCGAAGTGACCATCGTCGGATGGATGCGGACCTCGACGAGTGTCCCCGGTAGCGCTGCTATATCTCCGCCATCCTCACGGGTACGGGGTTCGAGTCCGGTATACCTGGGGAAGTAATACGTCAAATCAAGCTGGTCGACGTACGGAAGGTCTGCTACGTCTATTGAGAATGTTTCAGAACGAATTCCTGCTGCCTCAACAAAGTACTCGGTCGGGTCGTCGACTCCGAGTAACAGCGCTTCAAAATCTCCCGATTCAGTAGACAGCATGCTGATCCGCTGAAAAGTCTGGTCTGGTTCTTTGCGTGTGAAGATCGAGACATCGCTAGACTCGAACCCTGCAAGCCTTGCGGTCACCAACTGGTCAGATCCTCGGGCGATGGTTGTATCCCCAGGTTGGATATTGACTTCATAAGGGTTTACCGCTGCTGCAGCTCTGGTCGGGAGAAGCAGAGCAGCCAGCCCAAGCTTCAAGTGGCTCGGACCGAGCAGCACCAAAGAGAGGCCGAGTAGTGCTATGCTAGCGACGACCCCAGTCAGCCTATAAAGGGCACCCTGTTCGACGCGCCTCCCGCCCTTGATCTTCCGGGCCCTGGTGAGCGCGTTTTGAACCAGGTGATCTCCCAACGCTGGTGAAAAAGCTTCGTTAGGGGCCTCGAGCGCTGTCACGACTGAGTGTTCGAGTGATGGCTCGTGTTCTTCCAGGTAAAGCCCAACCTGCTCATGACTCAGCCGACGGAATAAATGGCGCAGAATGAACCAATAAGTGGTTGCTACCAGTGTGCCCCATGTGAGTATTCGAAGCCAGATTACAGAGGGGGCCGAAAACCGCATCTGCTCAAGGCTGAGTGCGGACACGAAGAGTACCGCTCCGGTGATTGCGGCAATCCAAGTAAGGCCACGCAGAAAAATTCGAGTTCTCCAGCGCCGGCGTACATTCCTGACGACTGTCAAGATTCGGCCCTGTGCCATCCGTCTGTCGGAGTCCCTCATTCGCCTCTCCTTACTCGTCCTGGCTCAACCTAGGGGCCGATGAGCTATACCACCACAGGATACCGGCCCCTTTTATTCCGTCTCGGACCTTATACCCGCTGTGGCTAAGTTGCAGTTGCAGTTTGACGGGACACCCAGTTCGACATGAATGTTTCTGCCGCCAATAGGCCGAATGCCGCGATGAGCATCCATCTCCAAAGGGCCTGTCTTCGTTCCTGATCTTCCATTTGGAGGTCAGTTGCTTGGACGAATCCCGGTGCAGCCTCAGGGTTTGCCATAGACGATGTTACCTGAGCTACTAATTCCTCTGGATCCAGAGGAGTGAGATTGGACTCTTCCAATTCAACATTCACTGCAACTACGAACGGGCGTTCGGGATCCGAGCCTGGTGGTCGAATGGTATAGAAGCCACTCTCATCTAGTGCCAGATATCTAGGTCCGTCATCGGATGCGAGATCGATCGATTGCCCGGAAGGTGTAAGGGCAACCTGGTCTCTGCCGTCTGAAAGCTCTGCCGATTCGGCTGAGACCAGGCCTGCACTCTCTAGTGCTACGGGATCGGCAAGGTCAAGGACTTGTCCAATCGTGAACCAGGGAAGTGCCTCAGTGCGTCCGCCGATGTACTCAGACACTCGATGAATGAATGGCAAATAAACAGGTTGGAGAGCCAGATCATTCCAGAACGAGTCCAATGTCGATGTCCAAACAAGCACTGTACCGAGTCCGTATGCTTGTTCAGCAAAGGCCACAGATCCGTCATCAAATCGAGCAAGGACGCTGGCTGAGTCAGAGAGTACGAAGTTACGAGCGCGGAAAAAACGTGCACCAGTGAAGTCACCACTCCGAGGGCCTGAAAACGGCTCAAAAACTGGATGACCATACTCAAGATGTCCGAGCCGTCCTCCACGTCCCTGGAGGCGATCCTGAGGTTCACCCGCGGCACCCGGAAGAAGGTCCTGTGCCGAGGCTGGCCAACCTGCTCTTTCTCCTAAAACAACGAGAAGCCCCCCACCTTGTTGGACAAAATTCCTTAAGCGTTCCGCTGATGCCCCATCGATCCTGGCGTCATTGATAATTACAGCATCCGTACCATCTAAATCTTCTGCTCGGACATTATTGGTTCTTCGATGGGCCAAGCGGAACCTACCATCGTCTGAGATCTCCAATGCTCGCCGTAGGTAGAGGCTTGCGTCTGTACTTCCAGCACTTCCATCGATTACGAGCAAGGACAGGGCTGTCCCAGGTGAAACAACAAAATGCCTCACGTTGTCAGAAGTAAGCTCATCACTGGGAATGCGAATTGAGCCTCGAGTGTGAGGCTGTGAAACCGTAAATGGTTCGAACGTCACCGACGTGGCTCCATTGGCATCGAGTGTGACGGCTCGCGTCTGAATTTCTTGCCCGTCTAACTCAAGGCTGGCCTCTACCTCACGAGCATTTACTCCTCCATTACGGGCTATGCGGGCAGTGGGTGTGATCCGTTCACGTCCTGAAACTGCCTGGCGGATCAAGTCAACATCCGTCACCTGGATGTTGTCCGGAGGATCTTCAGAAAGTTTGATTGAGATGACTTTGGTCCCAGCTGGCAAATACACGCCTTCGTCGCCGGCCCATCCTATGCGTTGAAAGTCTGAAAGCAGATAAACTTCACCCATGGGCAGTTCTGATTCTTCCAGCACTGTTTGGGCAACCTTGAGAGCAGGTCCAAAGCTGGTTGATGACGAGCTGATACTAAGAGTGTCTAATGCTGTATTAAGCCGAAGACGGTCTCCAGTTGAGCGTGTGACTACCCGAGCTCCTTGCCCAAAAACCACTAGGCTTGCCCGGTCCAATGGTCCGAGGTCAGCGAAGATCTCACGAGCCTCTTCGAGTGCTTGAGTGAATTGGTCACCGATTTCCATGCTATAGGACTGGTCGAGCAGAACAACGATCTCTCGTGGCCCTGAGGCAGCTCCTAGACTTAAATCACTTCGATCAAAGAACGGTCGAGCAAATGCTAGTGCTAGAAGTGCGAGGGCAATTGAGCGGAGAGCGAGGAGTAGCCAGTGTTGAATACGTCGCCTTCGCTGTTCCTGAAAGGGAATCTTTTCTAGAAACATCAGTGAGGGAAACGTGACTACGTTCCGGCGTTGTCGGCGTGTCAGGTGCACAAGGATAGGTACTACGATACCGGCTAACCCAAGCAGAAACAGCGGTACGAGGAATGCCAGGCTCATCGCTTACGAGTCCAGCGTTCACGGGCCAAAAGGTACTGAAAAAGCGCGAGATCGAGTGGTTTTGAGGTATCCAACAGCACGTAATCGATCCGGTTCTCAGTTAACCGGCGTTGCACCGAATCCAGATGTTCAGTCACAAGGCGTTTATAGTCGTCTCGTAGCCGGTTTGGTATCACTGGAATTTGTTCGCGCGTCTCAAGGTCTTCAAAGCTAGATGAGTCTTCGAATGGAAAACTCAATTCAGCAGGGTCTAGCACATGAAACACGATCACGTCATGCCCACGGGCTCGGAGCAGGCTGATAGAGTTGACGACCTCCTCGGGAGGCTCGTACAGGTCGGATATGATAACGACGATGCCCTTACGGCCGAGTAATTCAGTGATCTTGACTAGGGGGTCCCTGAGGCTTCCGGCTCGGCCTGCACTTGCTTGGTCGAGTAAGTGCAGGATTGTATCCAGGTGTTTCATCGACGGGGGCACGTATTCGACTATGTCGTGGTCGAAGGTCACGAGGCCAACACGGTCTCTTTGCCTATTGGAGAAAAACGTGAGGCATGCTGCCAAATATCTTGCGTAATCCAACTTCGAGACTTCATGGCTCCCGTAGCTCATCGATGCTGAGACATCGAGGAGGACGCTGAAATTGGTGTTCGTATCTGCTTCGAAAAGCTTGATATAGTGACGGTCAGATCGGCCGAATAACTTCCAGTCGATACGTCGGATATCGTCACCGGGCATGTACTGGCGATGTTCCGCAAATTCGAGACTGAAGCCCAGATATGGTGAGCGATGAAGCCCAGTCAAGAATCCATCTACTACGGTTTTGGCCAGAAGTTCTAGATTGCTGATCCTCGCTAAGACTGCTGGATCAAGAAACTGTGCTCCTGAATGAGATCCGCGCGCAACTGCCATTTGCTACATCCCTGAAGACGGCAAGGGTACAGCATCTAATAGCTTGTCAACGATTTCCGCAGAGGTCCGCCCCTCTGATTCAGCATGGAAGTTCTTCAGTACGCGGTGGCGTAGCACCGGGTGAGCTAACGCCCGTATGTCTTCAAAAGAGACGTGATAGCGTCCCTGTGTGATTGCTCTTGCCTTTGAGCCAAGCACTAAGTACTGCGCTGCGCGGACCGATGCGCCGTACGCAATCCATTCGTTGACAAAGTCAGGAGAGTCTCCGTTAGCGCTCGGGCGGCTGGCTCTAGTCAATGCCACAGCATACCTGAGTACGGATTCAGAGACGGGAACCCGCCTTACGAGATCCTGAAAGGCTGTCAGGTCAGGACCAGTCACCGTATGACTGAACTCCGGTTTCGATATGCCGGTAGTCGTCCTCACAACTTCTAGTTCCTCGTCCTCTGCCATGTGGTCTATGATGATCTGGAACATGAACCGATCGAGTTGAGCTTCAGGAAGGGGATACGTCCCCTCGAGTTCAATCGGATTCTGGGTAGCGAAAACGTAGAACGGTTCCTTGAGCTCATATGTCCGTCCCTGCACAGTCACCGTGTGCTCTTGCATCGCCTCGAGTAACGCAGCTTGGGTCTTAGGCGGTGTACGATTGATCTCGTCAGCAAGGACAATATTCGAAAACACCGGCCCCGGTGAGAAAACCATCTCTCGTCGCCCTGTGTCGGCTTGCTCTTGGATGATGTCTGTGCCGGTGATATCTGACGGCATCAAGTCTGGAGTGAACTGGATCCGCGAGAAATTAAGGTCGACGACCTGAGCGATCGTATGGATCAATAGTGTCTTGGCGAGACCTGGCACGCCGACCAAAAGACTATTCCCACCAACGAAGAGTGTAAGCAGGACTTCCTCGATTACATCCTCCTGGCCGATGATGAGCTTTCGAACCTCATTGAGGATTTGCTCCCGTCCGTTTTTCATGCGCTCGGCGAGTGCTATGTCGTCGGCATTCTCAAGGGCAACCGTTCCGATGGCTTCGTCCGCCAAGGCTGTCTCCAGGTCAAGTGGGGCTTACAGGGCCCCGATTAGTCGTTCAGCAAGCAGTTCCGCGCAATAGTAGTCCACTCATTAGTGCGTATGTCCATACACGATATAGTTGACTCCGAGCTTGTACGCTTCATTTGACAAGTCGATCGGATAGTATCCTTGATCCGAGTATTCCCAGTACTCTGCGATATCATTATTGAAGTTAAAGATCACCATCAGTCGCTGTGTTGGGTCGTTGTCTTCGAAGATTCCATACCACTGTGGATTTCGTGGTCCGTAGGGTGGAATCACCTTCAGTGGTTCGATCTGGAAGAATGAGTCAAAGATGCGGTGATCGTGTTCAAGCGGAGTGAGTGAAAGACCCGGCAATGCCCGTTCCATATGATAGGCGAAGTTTGCCCATTCGTTACCGCGTTCGTTGCGAGTATCATCCACTATCAAGAATCCGCCCTTCAATAAGTACGCGCCAAGGCCGGCGACTTCTTCTTCAGTGGGATTCCAGCTACCGACTTCAACGATGTACGCGATTGGATACTTGAAGATTTCAGGGTCATTCAGGCGGAGGATGTTGGACCCCTCAGTTTGAGAATCGACGAAGGTTGTCTCCTGGATGATGCTGAGAAAGTTGCGTTCAGCCCTGGGATAGTCGTGTGCCCAAGCAGGCTCACGTCTCCGGAAGAACCCTGAAGACCCTTGCCCGACATCATATTGCACTCTGAAAAAGTGATACTTGCCGTCATAGGGTGAATTAGTGTCACTGTAGGACTGCAGATTCCTGATCGAGCGTTCCGGTGTTGTACTGCTGCCTCGGTCACTCGCAATCCAGCCAACCCCAGCCCCTGCCAAGAGCAGAGTCAGCAGCGATCTGGTACCGCTACCAATCATGATTTCTCCAGTAAGCCAGATCGCAGGACGAGCAGAAGTTCAAGGGCAGCGTCAAAGTTAGGGGCGATTTCAAGTGACTGAAGCACCGCACGGCGAGCGCCAGTTAGGTCACCCGCCTCTTGGTAGGCGATTGCCAGTGCGTAAAGTGCTTGGGCCTTGTCCGTTGGATTCAGAGCGACGACGGCAGCTCTCTCTCGCAACGCCTGGGGATAGTTGCCTACTTCTGCGTGGAGTTTTGCTAGTCGCTGATGAAGTTCTATTTCATAGGGCCATACTAGCACCGCTTTATCGAGCGCATCTGCTGCTTCTTTAGGGCGGTCAAGTTGTGCCAGCACGTCCGCGTGCATTCTATAGGCGTCATAGTTCGATTCCGATCTCTGGACGAGCTGTGACAGAGCCTGCGCTGCACCAGTAAGGTTGCCGGCTCCCATGTGGGCTTGGGCTAGGTACCAATAGGGGCTGTCGGGTCCTCCATAGTCAGGGAAAATCTCGCGGGCAGCTTCTAGGTGGGGTTGAGCATCGGTATACCGTTCTTCCCCAACGAGTGCTGCGCCGAGTCTTAGTCTCCCTATAAAATCACCAGGGTGTAGGTTGGCATAATCTTCGAGTGCAGTGATGTCTGAGCCGGATAGAGGAGCCTCCCCCATTTCCTCCAGTCCGCTCAGTGGGCTGCGGAAACGATCCTGTAGGAATTCTTCAAATTCCTGGTCGAAATCCTCTAAATCTATGCTGAGTATAGCTTCAAAAAGCTCTGCTGTGGTCGCGCCACGTCTGTATCCTTCCAGCATCTGTCTGATGGCGGAGAAGCCGTAGCGATCCTCAATGACCTGAAAGACTAGAGATGATTGGTAGTAGGAGAAAATTACCTGCTGCGGATAATCAGGTCGCATGAATCCATCGTTAAGCTCACTGACCTTCTTGAGTTTCCCCTCTGCTAAAGCCCGAAGGAACGGGATCGTGACCTGATGACCCCACCCCTGTCGGGCCTTTCGTTGTTCGTGAACAGCGAGCCCTTCAGAAAACCATCTGGGTACGAGATTATCAGAGATTGCTAGGTGAAAGGTATGCGCAAGTTCATGCCAGAAAACTGACGCCCAGTTGTAGTCCCCTCGTTCTCGGGCACCAGGGGAGTCCATGACCAAAACACGTCCAAAGCTTACACCGAGAGCACCCAGCCCAGCTTCTCCGAGGGTTCGCACTGAGAAGTCCGCATGGCTCGGAAATAATTCAGCTCTTACAGGCAGTAAGGGTTCGCCACCGTAGCGCCGAGTCAGGCTTTCGTAAGCTTCTTCAGCAATGGGGGCTAAATAGGTTGCTAGAAGGCTAGATTCAGTTCCATGAAGAAAGAGCTCAAAGTGATCAGTCTCATGGATTTCAAAACGTTCAAAGGTATCGAGTAAATCGAGATTATTCTTAAACCAAGGGTTGTAGGGGTCTCCTTCGAAAGCACGCATGAGGTGAGTTTTACCTTGCTCCACATCTCCTAGACGAAGTTCGTTCATTCCTAGGAGTCCCCACGCGGTCCAAGAGTATGGATCAAGTTCAACTGCTGCTTCAGCCCTAGTCACTGCGTCGCCATACCGGCGTGTTTGCACTGCTAATTCGGCCAATTTGGTGTCGAGTCCGGAGTACCTAGGATTCAGTTGTAGCACTCGTTCTCGAACTTGTTGGAATTTCTCTAGATCACCCGTGAGCAGGTGTGCACCAGCCAAAGTTGTGAGTGCGACGAGCGAGTTTGGATTAATAGCCAGGGCCATTTCAGTCTGCTCGTAGGCATCCTGGTACCTCTCGCGGGTGAGATGTTGGCTCGCTAATAGAGCACGAGCTTCCAGGTGATTCGAATTAATTTCAAGCAATTGTCCAAGGACCCTCCCCGCATCTGACGTGCCGTCAAATTCAAGCGCTTTTGCCAGACCCAGAAGTGCCCCCGGGTGTCTCGGGTTTACTCCTAATACTTTCTCGAACTCACTTTGTGCATCGGTGCTCGAGTATTTCTCTAGAAATAGTTCTCCTGCTCTGACTCTTGGTTCGTGCCACATGGGAGCGATGCTTGCTGCTTCATCAAAAGCTCGCAATGCATCCTGAAATAAGTCGGGGTTAGTGCGGCCCAGATAGCGCACCGCACGTCCTACGGCTACGAGTTCGGTAGCGCTAAGCCGTCCATCAGAAGTGTTATAGATGTCGATGAAGCGATCGAAACGAGTCATAGCCTCATCGATTTCACCTTGAGAGAAAAGCAGCTCTGCTAGATTGACTTCCGCTGTGAGGGCATCTCTTGCATTAGCATCGATGGATTCTTGAAAGGCTTTAGCCGCCTCTTCAACCCTTCCTCGGAGCACTAGGATTTCCCCTAGAGTGTTTGCAAATGAACTGGGGGCAGGAGCTTCACGTGCGAGAAGCTCGGAAGCCTCATACTTCCCGGTGGCGAGTAGCGCCCGAATCAAGTCACGTCTTACGTCATAAGAAGACGGATCATTTTCTAGTATGGTACGGAATGCATCGGCTGCATCTTCATATTGTCCGGCTTGCAGTGACTCACGTGCTTCGGCAGTTGTTTGGGCTTGGAGAGAGCTGGCAGTTAGAACACTAGCGAGTATAAGTGCGGGATAACGGGTCATAGTCCGTTACCCTCTTTGGCACGGATCTCCCTGTTTTTCAGTGCCAGCTCAACAAGCAGTTCCTCCATAGCTGCCATATACGCTTCTTCCTGCATAGCATCACGGAGAACCCTGAGTTCGGTAATTCGAGCTTGGATCTGACGGCGCTCTTCGTAAAGTCTCGCGAGTTCAGGGTCCTGGTTAATCTCTTCCTCGGTTACGGAGATACCACCCAGTTGAAATCCTGCTGCAAGCGAGCCGTCAGGCTCATTCAGGCCGACCTCTTCGCTTCCTGTTCCATCCCCGTTGTCATCCAGTACGGCATGTTCTGTAAGGATTTCGTTCTCATCTTCATAGAATCGGATAACCTCTTCACGGGCGTACTGATAGGCTTCTAGTAACGATACTCTTTCATCCTTATCTAGATCGGCACTCTCACCCGTGATTGCCTCAACGAAAAACTGTGCAAACTCTGTAGCATTGCGCTCCCGTTGGGTGCGGGTAGCCGTAATGATGATCCGGTTAGGGCCAGATAGGGGTTCAAGGAAGCCACCGCTAGCGCTGCCAGTATGCACCAGCGCCAGGGTCTGCGTTGGGAATCCTGTTAGCGCCATCTGCAAGTCGCTAGGTGCGAGGTCAGGGCCAGTGATGTTAAACCGAGCCTCAGCTTGGTCAGAAGTTCCGTGTCCGATGAGAATGACGAGAAGTCGATCCGAGGATCCCATTTGTTGGGCAATCGTGCTCAGGTAGCTTAGAACGTTATCTCGTGTCGACTTATCAGTGACAATTTCAGGAGCGGATTCCGGTCTCTCTCCGAGATAAGTGACATGCTCTGAGAGCATACCATGTTTCGAAGTAAAGGCCTCTCTTAGAGCGACTGCTTGGTTATGGAACCGATCTCGATAGTCAGCATTACCACCGAGTCCGACCACGATCAAGGCGTGAGTTTGCTCCTGGGCGCTTGCCTGCTCAAAAGATGTTTCAGAAACGCCCATGAATGCTAAGACCGAGCCCAAGAGGGCCAGTGAAGCCTGTGGCCTCATCAAATCAGTCCCCGAATTCTTCGAAAACCCCACTCACCGCCCATGAGCATCAATAGGAGGAAAAACAGAAACGGCATATCCCACAGGTCTAGTTCTTCGACCAAAGTGACTCCAGCGCCCGTCACACGAATATCTTCCGGAAGACTCGAAACATCTTCGGGAGTATAGAACTGACCTCCGGTCTCATCGGCGATCCGCCGTAGCGTCTGCGTGCGCCTCGATGCACTGAAGTATTCGTCGTCACTTGGGGCCGTGTATAGATAGGTCTTGTCCGAGCCGAGAGCCTCTCCGTTCCTTTCGGCCGTTACTTCAACTTCATACTCACCTTCTTCTAGCGGGCGAAACTCTACCGAGTACTCACCGTCCCTTTGGACCGTCCAGCTGACAGGAAGCTCCTCTACCGTGCCGGTTGGACTTGTGATTCGCGCTGTCACAGTTGCGTTGTTGACCTCGATATAGCTTGAGTCCCCTACATTCGTCACAAGTTGAACGCTTTCTCCTGGTTCCACCTGTTCTCGGTCTGTTACTGCTTCTACAGCTTCTGGCACACCATCGACAAGCCACCTAATCATCTGTTGCCAGAAAGTTTCATGGCTCTGATCCTCGAGCGGCACATCGGCATGCATTTGCCAGAGCCAAGAATCCTGTATGGTAAGGGCAATAGATTTACCACGACCGTATCGTTGGAATGCGAGCACGATCTGTTCTAGAGCAAGCTGTTCCCCTGAACCAGACAAGAGTGCTGTAGCACCGGGGCGGACCTGGGAGATTGGATTGACAGTGGTGACTGTGGGCAGGGAATCCCATCGTTCACGCACCTGGTCTTGCTCCTCCACTCCGAGAAGCACAGCGGGATGTGTTAGTCCAGCGGGTGTTGGGGTTACCGCTACTTCCGCGAAGAATCCTTGAGGGTCATCTGAAGGGGAGGTAAGAACCACCGGCATTACTTCCTCCACCGGGGTGCCCTGCCAACCTCCTTCTGAGAAAGCTCCATGGCCGCCAAGCAATAATAATCCCCCACCTCTCTCGGATACGAAGTCCGCAATCATTTGTAATTGGTCATACGTGAAGAAAGATGCCTCAACGCTCCCAAGGATTAATGCTCGATAGCGGTACAGCTCTTCGCGGCTTGTGGGAAAGCCAAACTCCAGCTCACTGCCATCGTCTACATCCAATCGAAGAAACTTGCTTTCCGCGGTCCGCTGCAGCACTACGAGTTGGATGTTTTCATCTTCCTCAACTGCACGCCTCATGAACTTTACTTCGAAGCGAGGTTCTCCTTCGAAATAGAGTACTTTTTCACGCTCTCCTCTAACTTCGACTTGCACCGACCGGGCGTTATTTCGGTTTACTCGCTCTCCTGGTTGAGGAGGAATACGGAAGCTCACGCGCCGCGGACCTACTCCTTCCAACTCGAAATAGATTCTGGCTACAACCGGCTCCCCATCTGGCCCAAGCTCAACCATTTCTTCTGCGATAATCTGAAGTTCGTCCTCAACGATCAGCGGAACTGTGCTGTTTTCGAATCCCGTCTGGGTAATGACCGCATCAACAGTTAACGAAGATCCCTCTAGCACAGCCCTCGGCATCTCGATCCGTCCGAGCTCTATATCGGGGGCGATACTTTCTTCTCCAAGCCCAACTGTGAAAACCGGAACACCTGCGGCTTGCAGGGGCACCAGTGATTCAGCAAGGGGCTGGTCGTCGTTGTCAGCCCCATCTGTAATCATGACCAGCCCAGATAGCGGCACGCCGGAAAGTTCTTCTCTCGCAACATCGAGTGCTCGAGACAGGTTTGTGTGTGTGCCCCCGTAAGCTAGTTCCGACGGACTATCGATTCGGCCGGCCACATCAGAGAAACGAAAGAAGCGAAGCGCGAAACGATCGGAGAGTTGCCTGAGGAGTTCACTTTCATCGGAAGCGAACTCCTCATTAATGAACGAGTTTCGTGGCTCACCGTTCTCGTCCGCGAGCAACATGCTTTGTGAATCGTCTATGAGGATCCCAACAAAATTCTGTTGCGGGACCACAGTCGACAAAATTAGTGATGGTTGGAGAAGGCAAACGATGATGACTGCAAGTAGCAAAACCCTCAGTCCTGCCATGACACCGCGGTCTGTGACCGTGCTTTTCCCTCGGGCAATCGTATAGCTGGCGACAGTAGCTGCGCCTAGGATCCCTACAATAATAAGCCATAGGCGCACCGACATTGGTGCCCCAAATGTGAAATCACCCTGCTCGAAAAAGAGCGGGGGATATTTGAACAGGAACTCGAAGATGCGTTCCATCGGCTTTGCCTCAGTGACTCATCGCGTACACGATCATGTTTGCCCCCATCTCGTACGCGTAGGTCGAATATTCTAGAGGGTATCGCGGATCCTCAGCCCACTCCCAAGCATCACCGAGGTCGGTATTGAAGTTGATGATGACAACAAGGCGTCCATCCTCATCATAGATGCCCTTAACGTAAGGGACGCAGCCGTAGCATTCAGCTGGATACATGGCGCGCCCTATGGCGGGCACTTGTTTCACTTCCTCGATGTCGTAGTAGGCCGAGTAGATCGGGTGATCGAGGGTGATGTCGACTATCGGGTGGTCCGGGTAAACCCGGCGGATATTGTACTCGAATACATCCCAT
Source organism: uncultured Gemmatimonadales bacterium (assembly GCA_913045345.1). Taxonomy (GTDB): domain Bacteria; phylum Gemmatimonadota; class Gemmatimonadetes; order Longimicrobiales; family Gaopeijiaceae; genus UBA1142. The sequence continues at coordinate 20,647 of CAJWPN010000009.1, read as the reverse complement.
TCACGTTGACCCCAGAAGTCGTCCACAATCAAGAATCCCCCAGCATCGAGATAACTTCTCAGCCCCTCAACTTCTGCATTGGTCATATCCATACCACCGACTTCTACAGCGTAGATTATTGGGAAACGCCGGAGTGTCGGGTCGTCGAGCCAGATTGCATTTTCCCAATCGTAAGCGTTAAGTCGGACCAGGCGTTTCAGTACGACTAAGAACTGCTGGTCACCTTTCGGATAGTCGGTCGCCCATGATTGTCCCCACCCGCGGCGACCCCAACCGGAATAAATGGCGCGGGTCCAGTAAAAGGGATAACGACCAGGTGTTTCATTTGGATCCATGCGGGGACCACGAGTGTCCACAAATGAGGGGCGGCTCACTCTTGGGGGGGCTTGCTGGCTCATGAATTCTGCACCTAGCGGAGTAACGTACGTGGTTTCTTTCACCGAATCGGGTGCGCACGCTGTGTTGAGCATGGTGCAGAGTGCCAATGCTAAGAGAGCGAGATGGAGAGGTGAGCGACTCATCAGTTGTTTTGTTTGGGTCCTCGAGAGCGGCAGGATCGCTGGCTAATCTTTCATGTTAGGGAAAATTCTGGCCACTTCTTTATCTCCGTGCTCCTTGCCCGAGCGCGTTGACGATGTTGTGCGGTCTTTTCCCCTCTGGGGCCGAACTCAGCCGCGGCTGAGTCTGTGCCGGTGCAGTGACGTAAGGCTCTCCACGCCCAAGCGCAAACCGGAGGGGGTATGGCAGTACAGCCTCAGCTTGCTGTCAGTGCTCAAGATGCGGGTATTGAGGATGGGCAAGTAAGTAGGGAAGTCGACGTATCACCGCGTAGATAGCGTGAGTTTTCTATGTCAAAAAGCCGACCTCTAATTCGTAGACGATCATGAGCTAATCTCAACATGGGATTTTGCTTCCGTGTCCTTAAGAGCAACCGAGATCCCAAAAGATTTTCGGGTAGCTTTCGTGAAAAAATAGGAGCCTCATATATGAAGATACGAAATCTTTTAATCATTCTTCTTCTCTCGGTGGCGATGGCATCACCAGGCGCTGCACAAGATCTCACGGGTACCTGGGAGATTTCTACTCAGGGAGGTCGCGGAGGCCCACAGACCAGCACGCTCGTGCTTGCCCAAGATGGTGAGACCCTCACTGGGACCATAACGTTCAGCTTAGGCGGACGTGGGGGCAGAGGTGGTGGTCCCCAGGAACTCGAGGTTGCCAACGGGACAGTGGACGGTAGCGCGTTCAGCTTCACGGTCACGCTTAGCTTTCAAGGCAACTCCATCGACCTGAACTACTCGGGAACCGTCGATGGAGATGAGATGTCTGGGACTCGTGGGGGTCCTCGTGGGGGCGGTCAGCCATTTACAGGGCAAAAGCAGAGCTGAAAGGCTCGCTAGCGTTGGAGAAGTTCCGATGATGGATATGACCCGACCGCCGGAAGAACTAAATCATTGACTCCGTTGCAGGTTATCGCTTCCGACTTCAACTTGCCGTGCGGGCCCCGAAGGGCCTGCTCTTTTAGTTCTCGTATTCCCAGAGGATGATCATGCGGTTCTCATCAGCCTTATTGGCACTTTTCATTTCGACTCCGCTTGTTGCTCAAGATGGCACAAGAGAAATCACAGCGGATGACTACAGACGAGCAGAGCGTTTTCTCTCGCAGAATACCAGCGCCCTGGTCTTTGGTGCATCGGTGAGCCCACAATGGCTTGAGGATGGTCGATTTTGGTATAGATCGTCGGGGCCTGAAGGGACGGAGTTCATGATTGTTGACCCTTCAGATCTGACCCGCGAAAGCGCTTTTGATCACGAACGGATTGCCACCGTGCTCAGAACAATGTCGGGAGAGGGTTTTGAGTCTTCAAGATTACCTTTGAGTGGCCTAACACTTGAAGGTGGTGCGCTTATGGCGACCGTCGGTCCACCTGGCCGCTTCCGGTGCAACCTGACGGAATATTCTTGTGACCCCGTTTCAGGTAGTGTTGGCCCAGCGGTTTCACGGCTAGAAGTGATTTCTCCAGATGCTCAAAATGCAGCCTTCATTCGTGATCACAATCTTTGGGTTCGGGATCTTCGCACTGGAGATGAGTCACAATTGACAACCAATGGAGAAGAAGATTTTGGGTACGGCACCAACAACGCTGGGTGGACACGTAGTGACCGTCCAATCTTGAAGTGGTCTCCAGATTCAAGGAGGATTGCAACCTTCCGGCACAACGCGCGGGGTGTGGGAATGATGTATCTCGTAAATACACAGGTAGGGCATCCGCAGCTTGAAGCATGGCGCTACCCGCTCCCTGAAGACTCGGTAATTTTTCGGATCACTAGAGTGGTTCTGGATCTCGATCGTCCGGCGGGTGACCAAGTAGTCAGTTTAGCAATGCCTCCAGATCAGCATCGGTCTACCTGCAGTGACCATATCGCTTGTGGTGGTACTTTTGGAGATGTCGAGTGGAGTGCAGATAGTGAGCATATCGTATTCGTTTCGAGTACCCGTGACCACAAAAGAGCCACGGTCAGTATCGCCGATGCATCTACGGGTGCCGTGACCAAGCTTTTCGAAGAAGTAGAAGAGACATTTTATGAGTCGAACGGTTGGGATTTCTTGTCCTCATCAAATGAGATCTTATGGTTCAGCCAAAGAGATGACTGGGGGCATCTCTACTTGTACGATGCTGGAACTGGATCCCTCAAGAGACAGATCACTCAGGGAAATTGGAACGTTCAACGAATCCTGGAGATCGATGAGTTCGCTCGCACGATAACTTTTCTTGGTAACGCACGAGAGCGAGGGGATCCCTACTTCCAATACCTCTATAGGGTCGGACTCGATGGTGGCGCTGTAGAGCTACTAACACCAGACAGTGCAAATCATAGTGTGTCGCTTTCTCCGGATGGAAAATACGTGGTTGACACGTACTCAACACCGGTCATTCCGCCGGTTACCGTCCTTCGTGATAGAGAAGACGGACGTAGTCTCTTGACTATTGAATCAGCGGATATTTCCCGTCTTCAGGAATCAGGCTGGCAACCACCGATGCCTTTTAGTGTTAAGGCGCGAGATGGAGAGACTGACCTATACGGGTTGCTTTTTCGGCCGATGAATTTCGACTCGAATCAGTCATATCCGATCGTTAATTACCTGTATCCTGGACCACAGAGCGGGAGTGTGGGGAGTAGGAGCTTCCGCGCATCGCACCGCGACTTGCAAGCGATTGCCGAACTCGGCTTTGTTGTGGTTGAACTTGACGCGATGGGTACACCGGGGCGCTCGAAGACATTTCATGAAGCTTACTACGGAAACATGGGGGACAACGGGCTTCCTGATCAGATTACTGGGATTCGTCAGCTGGCGGATCGATATCCGTGGATGGATATCGACAAAGTCGGAATTTACGGACACTCTGGAGGCGGGTTTGCTGCGGCTTCTGCCATCATGCGTTATCCGGATTTCTATGACGTCGCAGTGTCACAAGCCGGTAACCACGACCAGAGAAACTATGAGGATGATTGGGGTGAAAAGTGGCAGGGCCTCCTTGTCGAGTATCCTGATGGGACGACTAATTATGATAATCAGGCGAACCAGCTTTTAGCGGAGAACCTCAAGGGCAAGCTTTTAATCGCACACGGTACGCTAGACTCGAACGTACCCCCCTCGAACACGATGCTTGTAGTGAATGCTCTAATTGCGGCGAATAAAGATTTTGATTTAGTCTTAATGCCGAATCGAAGGCATGGCTTCGGTAACGAGCCATACATGATGCGAAGGCGTTGGGACTATTTCGTTCGACATCTACTTGATGCCGAACCTCCTGCTGGCTACCAGATCGGCGAGGTCACAAGGCCTATCGGCTAGGTTTCGCACTGTTCAGGAATCGGGGTGCTAACTATGCCTCGTCCGACACCGTCACGCTTTCCATTACGACATCCTCAAGTGGCCGGTCAGCCGGGTTGGTCGACACCCGGCCGATCTCCGATACAACATCCATCCCCGAGATGACCTTACCGAAGATCGCATGTTTGCCATCCAGCCATGGTGTCGCGGCCAATGTAATGAAGAACTGTGAACCAGCTGAGTTTGGCCCCGCATTAGCCATCGAAAAGACACCCTCTGAAGTGTGACTCAGCCCCGGGGCAAACTCATCTTCGATCGTATAGCCCGGACCTCCTGTTCCCGTTCCTGTTGGATCTCCCCCTTGGATCATGAATTCGTCGATCACTCGATGAAAGATGATTCCGTCGTAATAGCCATCACGAACCAGCTTTATGAAGTTGCCTGCAGTTTTGGGGGCAACGTCCTCAAACATTTCAGCGGAGAAGGTGCCTAGTGTGGTCACGAATGTGATGGTTGGATTGGCCATGTTGTCTCTGGGGTTAGAATGGTGCTTACGGTAACTACACGACTGCTAACCTGGAAGTGAGTTCTATTTTCGTATACTGCTCGCGGCGAAGTAGAGGGGCGAGTGATTGCCATCCGTCCGTGTATGTCAGTAAAGTGAGCCCATGAGCGTAACGACTAGAAACGTGCTTGCCTCATGCACAGCTATGGTGATGGCGATTTTGGCGACAGCCTGTATGCCGCCTCTAAAGCTCACGCCAAGTGACGCCGGAAGAGTACTTTCGAACCTGACCTTGCCAGCACCAGACCCTGGCCTCAAGGGGCCCTACGAGGTTTTGACGCTCTACTATGGAAGCGGGACAGACAAGAATCGACTTGAATATAGGGATTCGGTTTCGCTTACCACGGATGTAGTGGATGCGTCGAAACTTGTAGATCTGGGTGGTGACGCAGGTAGTCGAAATCGTTACTGGGGGTTCAGTCCGAAAGAGATGCCTATCAACGCTCGGGTTTGGTATCCGGATGGAGCTGGGCCATTCCCCTTGGTCTTAGTCGTTCATGGAAACCACAACATGAAGGATTTCTCAGACCCCGGGTATGATTACCTCGGTGAACTTTTAGCCACCAGAGGATACATCTTGGCTAGTGTCGATGAAAACTTCATCAATGGTGGTATCCGAGGAGAAAATGATGCTCGCGGTTGGTTCTTACTCAAGCACCTAGAGACCTTTGAGGGCTTCAATCAGGAACCGGGTAACCCCTTCGAAGGCAAGGTCGATATGGATAATATTGCTCTTATCGGCCACTCACGGGGTGGAGAGGCTGTGGCTAACGCAGCTGCTTTCAACAGGCTGGCTTACTATCCGGACGATGCATCCCTCGAATTCAGCTTCGATTATGGTATCAAGGGGATCATCTCAATTGCACCGGTCGACGGGCAGTACCTGCCTACAGGCCGTAAGGTGGTAGTTGAGGATGTCAGTTACCTGACCTTTCATGGTTCACACGATGGTGACGTTACCAGTTTCCATGGTTTAAGAATCTACGATCGCTTAAGGTTCAATAAGTCAGATCTCTTCAATTTCAAATCCGCGATCTACGTTTACCGAGCGAACCACGGTCAGTGGAACACGGTTTGGGGCTCTCATGATGGTGGTCCAAGGAGCGGGCGGTCACTCGACCTTCGTGGATTGATTGACGCGGAAGACCAAAGGCGGTTTTCTGAGATCTATGTCTCAGCGTTTCTTGACGTTGTGTTGAAGGGTGACAAGCAGTACTTACCGATCTTTCGTGACCATCGGGTAATAGGTGGATGGCTGCCGTCCACGATGTACATCACACGGTTTGAGACTAGTGGCTTTCGGCCACTCGCTACGTTCGAAGAGGACATCGATATTACGGTTGGCACGGAGCCAGGAGTTTTTCTGAAAGGGGACTCCTTGGAGACTTGGAAAGAGGAGTTGCTCGCACTCCGTTCCAGTAACCGCAGCAACACATCGGCGAGTCAGGAAAATCAGGCGGTTACTATCGGTTGGAATAACCGTATCTCGGGACCTGACACTACTCGTCACGGTCCTCCTGCTCAGTACTCTGTGAAACTACCGGAAGGGTTGTCTGACCGGTGGCAGCTCAGTGAAGGTCATACACTCGATTTCATGTTGGGGCCCACAAACTCGGTACCAAGTGAGCGAGGTGATCCAGACAAGGCATCGTCGGATGAAGAGTCTGGCGGTCGTAACGAAGAAGGGACTCGTGATGGCGGTGCAAGTGATGAAGCGGAGCCGGAGGTAGATCTCAGTGTAGAGTTAGAGGATGCGACGGGCAGGGTGGCCAGGGTCACCCTCAGTGACTACGGTGCGATCCGTCGTCCCTTAGACACATGGATACTACGCAGAGCTGATCAAGAGCGCGCGCGCTTTGCCGATCACTGGGAACTCATCCTTCAGACGTACTCTATCCCGCTAGGAGATTTCAAAGCTAAGAATCAGAAACTAAATCTTGGGCAACTCATGACGATCCGGTTCGTTTTTGATCGTGTTCATGCGGGGGAGGTTTCTATTGATCAGATAGGTTTCTCTGATCTTGATTCCGCGTTTCTTAGTGCTCGAGTTGAAAGAAGCTACTGAGCTAACCCCTATCGCCAACTCACGCCAAGCCGGTGTGTTCGGAGCCCGCTTTCCTCCATGCCCTGGAAGGACCACTCAAGCACCAGGTTATCACCCCAGTACGCGAGGCCGAAGGTGAACGGGCTTGCATCTTCATAATTTGGGGTCCGCTGCACGCCAGTTCTGGCGACAAATGTTCTTCCGCGTATCGGCCAGTAGCTGATCTCTAGTCCAGCAGTGGGGATGGTTGCAGAATCCTCCTTGAAGGTCCTGACCTGAGTTATGGCTGCGGTGATACCATAGTCAAAAATACCGAACTGCATTCCCGATGAGCTGACGCCGAGAGTGATCCGGTCGGCAACGTGATAATCTCCTAGGTATTCCCCTGCAAACAGTCTGTCCCCGTTGTTTTGGTATGAAAGACTCGTGGTGAAACGCCCTAGATCTTTTGAAATACCGGCGTCAAACCACACTGCACCGTCGCGTGCTAGAGCATCGCTGTCGACAAATTTGTTAAGTGCTACCCGCTCTTCAATCAACTTAATCGCAAAGCCTAAGTTGATTCCCGTGATTTCACGCGCGTAGCCAATAGTGGCCACTCTTTCTGAAACTGGAAGTGAGCCAAGATCGAAGAGGTGGCTCTGTCCACTCGGTGCAGTGTATCCACCTGGGCCAGGTGCTCCATATTGGAGTACCTGAAGGCCTATGCCGATCCCTCCTCCAAACCACTGCCTCGCTGCTACTGCTGTCGATGTCCAGCTCGCTGCCCCCCATTGTTGCACATCCAGGCCGAAGCTCTGAACTCCCACCAGGAGGGCTGGGTTATAGAACAGGACGTCAGCTTGAGGAGAGTTTGTCATATATGCTCCACCAAGAGCCATGGCTCTTGTTGAAGCCGGGAGTTCCAGAACACGCGGCAACGTGTGGTAAGTTTGTGCAGACAGTTTTGTGGAGCACATGACCATAAGAGCGCTGACAAGTACCGCTATCCGAATCATGATCAACCAGTTCGGGTTGTGGGAACGGTCATGGAAGCTCGAACTCGATGGGTAACACCGGCAATAGTTGGGACAACTAAGAGTAAATGGTGCTGGTGAATATCAGCCAGATTCTGATGATACTTCAGGCTAGCATTTGCAGATAGTTTCAGGTGTTCGTGCAAGATTTCCTAGCTCTTAGTCACGCTGGGCATGGTCGACGATTAGTGTCCGCTGACAAGATGGGCAGGTAAGCAGGGTCCGATCCCGCACGTAGGCAACATCTGAGCGTGGAGGGATATGGAGGTGATCCATGAGGATATCACACTCTGGACATGTTAGCGTTTTCTGCTCGTAAAAGCTGTTTACTAGATGTTGTTTCTGTTGGGCTGTATAGCCTCTTGATTTGGCCATTTCCTGAGGTCAGCAGATAGGGGATATGTAAGCCCTGCTTGTCCCCAAAAGATATGACGTAGTCGTATCCATGCCGAATATCTCTAGTAACCCTGCATATAGTAGGTGAAGTCATACACCATACTATCCCTCGTAGCACACGATAATTTAGACTCAAGACTCATATAACTGTGGTGTTCGCCCGATTTATCGAGTGGTATGCGAACGTCTAATTAGCCAAGAAGCCAGGAATCATGCGGACTTTAGGCTGTTTTTTGCCTTGACGCTCTCCCGAGTGTGCCTTACAGTTACTTAACTGTGACCTGCAAGGCTCGGAAACACTCGATTTCATGCGGCTTTTCGAGTGATCCAAAGCTAGATGGGAGAGAGTTCTCCAGGCCTGCAAGAATGGCGGCTTTGGCCGCGACAACATACCCATCTAAGTGACAGGAGCAGCCAGATGAACAAGTCAGACCTAGTGGACGCCCTCGCGAGTGCGACCGGCATGACCAAGGCTGATGCATCACGTTGTGTGGATGCACTCTTTGGCCCAAGTGGCGGGATCATCTCCTCTGCGCTCAGAGGAGATCGTAAGGTTCAAATCACCGGCTTTGGTACGTTCGAAGCCAAGCATCGGAAGGCCCGCATGGGCCGGAACCCCCGGACTGGCCAGTCGATTTATATCGGAGCCACGAAGACACCGGGATTCCGAGCAGGTAAGGGTTTAAAAGACGCAGTCAAAGGGTAGTAAGCCCTCCGAAGTTGTGTGCTGGGTCCCTGGTCGCAGCCGCAGCGGTCAGGTATGACCTGAGAAAGAATGAGGCCGTGTCACTTTCTAGGTGACACGGCCTCTTCGTATTTCGCCTGAGTCAGCTGCTTCTAGACTTATTTAGACGATGCCCGCCGCCGCCTCGTTGCGGTCTGTCGAAATCAGCACGCACAGCACGCTCACAGATAGTTTTTCCGTTAAGTGCTGCGATGACATCCTGTGCCACTGAATCGTGAACTTCCACAATTGTATGGCTTTCCTTGATATCAATGCGGCCGACCGTATCTCCCGATACGTTTGCTTCTCCTGTGATTGCACCCAGAAGGTCACCAGGCTTTAGTCCATCTCGGGTACCAACGCCGACGAAGAGTTTGGCCCATGCGGGCACATTCGTTGGGATGTTTCCAGAGGCAGCAATTTCGTTTGTGGTTGAGCGTTTACTTAAGAGAGCAAGCGCTGCAGCTACTTCAGCGGAGTCATATTCTTCGAACAGCGATTCGAGAGTGAACAAGTACGGTGCAATGTCTTCCTTCTCTATCACACTTCGAATTGAATCATGTAGTGTGGCGATCGGACCAGCACTCTTTTTGGTTTCGGGCGGGAATGGAACGACTTCGTAGCCTGCTTGTCGAGCGGTTGCACGGAAGTGCGGTATCTCTCGGGGCAGGATTACCACGAAGCCTTGATCGGAACTGCCGTGGCGCCGATCAAGATCGTCCGCGTCTGCTGGTACGTCGCAACTGATAATAGGTATGTGGGTATTCCCAGCGATAGCGCTCCGTACTTCGAGTGGATTGACACCCAGCCACACAGGAACTTCGGTATCACCGGGGGCGTCTGAGAGGTAGCCGTGGAGGGTCAAATAGTCCCCGATATCGGCCGCACGGTCGTCATTGCGGCAGTAGAGGAGCACATGGGATGTCCCGGAGGCTAGGACATCCTCTACAATTGTGAGTGCTTCGTGTTCACGTGGCTCGGTTGTAATCCGGAATCGCAGTGTACCACGTTTTGGCCCATCAGCTACCGATGTATCCTCAGGGGGCAAACTGATTGCACGCTTCAAGTGCCGTTGGCAGAAGTCTGCAACAGTAGTTGTAACAGGGAGAGAAGTGACGATTCGCTGTGTTGCACTGGCTACGTAGCTTAGGACGAGTTCGACTTCTTCCAGGCCATCGAACTCATCGATTTGGTTTGCTTGGTCCAGAACTATTGCCTCTGCAGACTCGAGTACAAGTTCATGAGCGTTGCAACTTGCTAGGGCATCGCCCGGTGTTGCGAAGAGCAATGTTGCTTGTTCTGGTTGTGCCCATTGAGATCCTAGAGCCCCCACAACCTGTCCGACGTGACTGGCGATCGAGCTTATCGATTCGGCTAAATCATTGGCGCGGTCACGTGAGGTTGTGAGCACAAGAACTCTGGGTTTTCCCTCTTGTAGAGTATCAAGACGATTTAGTAATCCTGCTGCCCAGGACATAGTTACACCACTCCCGGGACCGGCTTCTATGATCACATTATTCCCACGATACACAAAAGGAGTCACTGATTTCTGTATCGATGTCGGCTGTTCGATCCCGTCGGCAGCGAGCGCTTCAACTAACTCGGGGCTTAGCCCGAGTTCTTCAAATGAATCCACTTTGATTGCTACTTCAGGTAGGGTCGCCAGAACCTGGGCCACCGAGGTCACCAGGTTCATACGGAAGCTGATTCAAAAGTTTCTGCACCTCATAATCCATTCTTGATGTTCGAAGTTGGTCGGTATTGGCCACAACATCGGTGTAGGGCCCATGCGGATGAGCCCTGAGCGTGACCGTTCCTTCAGCACCGTCATATGTAGCACTATGGCTCGAGTTGTGTGAGCGGGTGAGCCCAAGAATCTGCTGAAGGAAGTCCTCAGCTTCCGAAAGAACTTCACTGGGTGAGAGCGCTGTCTTACGCTGATAACCGGCCATATTTGTGATTGTGTTCTGTATGTTTAAGAGACTTGGATGCGGTTGGGGCCCGAACTCCATTCAAGTAGTAGCTAGAAAGGTGCCGATCGCTTCGCGGTTGTGGAAGTCCCTTAAGTGCTTATGACCCCTGATCAGTACTGGTGGCACTTCAGCTTTTTGTGACCGAGCATATTCAAGGGCATCAGTGACTTCTGCTTCATACCGGTCGATGTCTAGGACTGCCTTGGTTTCACTTAACTCTAATCCCACAGACTGCCCGATACCGACAAGTACATCGACTCGACCTATATCTTTTCCTTTGAGCAGGAAGGCTTCGAAGATTAGATCCAGTAGCTTGCCGGTCTCATCTAGTTCAGCTGCACGGGCATGGCATAAGAGCTCGTGAGCCTTACGAGACCAAGGCACTAGGCGTGGCTTTCTGAGGGATAGGTTGAATTCTTCAGCTCGAGGCTCTGCTTGTTCCCAGCGCTGAAGCCAGAAGGGGTGGCCAACGCCGATCAGCTCTGTTGGCGGAGGACGAAGTTCAACTGGGATGCGCTCTACAAGAATTCCGGTTGTTTCTTCGACTGACTTTACCTGTAGGTGAGCCAAGAAAGAGAGCGGATCAGCTGCGTCTATCAGTAAGCACGGAGACTTGTACGTCATGGGATGGGAAGGTGGCCGAACCTGCTTTCTCCGGCCAGAGTATTGGGTGCTTCCTCCGACCTTGGGGTCCAACCATATTTCTTTCTCAGATTGCAATTCAAAGGAGTGTCATGTCCTTCAGTGCCAATATCGAGAGACTCAAGCCTTCGGCGACAATTGCGGTTAGCACTTTGGCAAGAAGCCTGGTAGATGAGGGTCGCGACATCGTCAATCTTGGAGCGGGTGAGCCTGATTTCGATACACCTTCATTCATAGCGGACGCGGCAATCCACGGTGTCAGGTCAGGCCACACACGCTACACACCGCCTGCGGGCCTCCCCGAACTTCGGCAAGCGATTGCAGGTCACCTCAGCACGCGTGCAGATCGCGAAATCAATTGGCAGGGGGTCGTAGTCAGCGCCGGTGTTAAGCAAGCGCTATTCAACACGTTTTTCTCTCTTTGTGGCCCTGGTGATGAAGTATTGGTAGCTGCCCCATACTGGACGACGTATCCGGACCTGGTCATGCTTGCGCGTGCTGAACCTGTCACAGTTTTCGGAGCCGAAGCCAACAGTTTCAAAGTTGTGCCATCAGACCTGGAACGTGTTGTTTCCGAGAACACCAAGGGGCTTGTGTTGAATACTCCGTGCAATCCCACCGGCGCCATCTACTCCCTCGCGGAACTCAAGGAACTCTCTTCTTGGGCTAGGGGCCACGGAATCTGGATAGTGAGTGATGAGATCTATCGCAATGTGTACTTCGGTGAAGACGGTGGTGCAGCCCCTGGTGTCCTTGATCTACCCGAGTCGGATGTTGACAATGTCATTCTGGTCGATGGTGCTTCAAAAAGCTACGCGATGACAGGATGGAGGGTTGGTTTCTCATACTCGAGCGTTGAAGTCGCTCAGAAGTTCACTGCACTTCAGAGTCAGATCACATCCAATACAGCTACTCCTTCTCAAGTAGCAGCCCTGGAAGCGTTTCGTAATGTGGAAGAGGCTTCTTCTGCGATTGCTGAAATGGGGATCGCTTTTCGGCGTCGGCGCGATCTAGTAATAACCCTGATGGATCAAGTTCTCCCGGGTGTCCCTTACATCCGACCTGAGGGGTCTTTTTACCTCTATTTTCGTGTAGATGGACTTTTTGAAGCTGATGAAAATGATGCTACAGCCTGGTGTTCTCGCCTCCTGGAAGAGCAGGGTGTGGCACTTGTGCCGGGTGCCGCGTTTGGTGATGACCGGTGGGTGAGACTCAGCTTTGCAGCTGCGGACACTCTAATTAGAGAGGCATTTGAGAGGATCGCAGTGATGGTCAAGACTGGAGCTGCAGTCTAGGGAGTTATCAAGCGGCGTGAAGCTGCTGAAGTAGTCCCTTACAGGATTGGTGCACTAGTTGGTAGACATTTTCAAACCCGCTGGCTCCACCGTAGTAAGGATCGGGGATTTCGTCTTCGTTGCCACCGTCAGGGTTGTGGGAGCACAGAAGTGTGATTTGGGTGTCGCTGTTGGTTTCTGATCGTAATTCCTCCAACACCCTCAGGTTCTCACGATCCATAGCGATCATATAATCAAAGTGTTTAAAGTCCTCCTTTTGGACTTGTCGGGCCCGAGAATCCAGGTTGATTCCGTGTTGTTGAGCTACGAGTGAAGCTCTGCCATCGGGCCTTTCTCCGACATGCCATGCTCCTGTCCCCGCAGAGTCAATCGAAAAGCGATCGCCTAGTCCCTCCTCTTCTACGAGATCTCTGAAGATTCCTTCAGCCAGTGGGGAACGGCAGATATTTCCAAGGCAGACAAAAAGTACAGAGGTTTTGGGAGTTTCGTTCAAGCTTGTATCCGCAGGGTTACTAGATCAGTGTTTGCGAAAGTGCAGGTCACCATAACCCAGCCTATGGCGCGGCCAACTTGTTGTTGTGCTACACCCTTGGCAAGGAAGCTCGTTACTTTTCTCCCAATCGGGTTTTCTAGTAAGAACCATTCGGTGACCAGACCTTTGGATAGACAGCGAGACCAAAATATTGGGTGTTAATACCTTCACGGACCTAGATCTTTCAGAACAACGTCTTGGTGCGATCGAGGCACTCGGATGGACGGTTCCTACTCCGATTCAAGCAGAAGCAATTCCACCGGGTCTGACGGGTACGGATGTAGTGGGGATTGCCCAGACAGGAACTGGTAAGACTGGGGCGTTCATGATACCGGCTTTGGAGCGGCTGCGAGCGGGAGCTGGCATGCAGGTACTTGTTATGTGTCCAACACGTGAATTAGCACAGCAAGTTGCTGATGATACTGTTTTGCTGGCCACGGGGACGAATATCAGGACTGCCGCAATCTTCGGGGGGGTAGGGTATGGGCCCCAGATCAAGGCTCTGGAGTCAGGATTCGAAGTGATTGTTGCAACCCCCGGACGCTTTATAGACCATGCTCAATCAAAGCGTGTCGATTTGAGCAATGTTAATTATCTCGTGCTCGACGAGGCCGATCGCATGCTCGATATGGGCTTCAGGCCTCAGATAGAGGAAGTCCTCAGGGGAATGCCCAAGAAGCGACAGACTATGCTTTTCAGTGCAACGATGCCGAACGGTGTGCATGATTTAGCACTCCGTATCACCAGAGAAGCAATTTGGGTTGAGGCTACTCCGCCAGGGACAACAGCAGAGGGGATCGAAGAGATTTTTTACTCGGTTAAACCAGAGAAGAAACCAGATCTCCTGGCCGAGTTACTTAAGGAGCCGGGCTGGGATCAGGTTCTTGTATTCACACGTACAAAAGCTGGTGCCGATGTACTAGATGCGCGCCTACAGCGTGAAGATATCCGAACTGATGTATTACACTCCAACCGCCGGATGCAGCACCGAACACGAGCGCTGGAGCGCTTTGCCCAAGGCAAGGTCAGGGTGTTGGTCGCGACCGATGTCGCACAGCGGGGACTCGACGTTGACGGGATCAGCCACGTAGTCAATTACGATATACCACTAGATCCAGAAGACTACGTGCACCGCATCGGACGTACGGGAAGGGCTGGTGCAACGGGTACGGCAATAACCTTTGTGACAGGCGCTGATCTGGGTGCACTGAAGAGCCTGGAGCATCGGTTGGGTAGAGAGCTAGCCCGAGTCCACATTGCAGAGTATGACTACGCCGGTGTACCTAAGACTGAATCGAGTGCAGCCGCAAAGAACAGGCGTAAATCTCGGTCGCCACAGGGCCTCGGGTCACGTTCAACTGATGACCTTACGGCAGAGGAACTCGAAGCTCTCTTAGATCCTGAGTCATGAAGTCTACTGACGGTTAACAGAAGTCGATTGTTGAGGGTATAGATGATCTTTAGGCAATACGGGGCATCCTTCCAGAGCGTCGAATTAAATTTCGATTCCAAGGCGTTGAACGAAGTGGGGTTTCGCCGCAACCACCAGATGTCTATTGGCGTGGACGGCTTCGGTTCGGAATACAAGTTGGTCGAGACCCATGAAATCGTCGCGGAAGCTGAGGGCGATGTTCAGGATCAAACAGAGCAACAGTTACTCGACAAACTCGAAGGAGCGGTAGCTGTTCTCAGTAGTGATTTGGGGGAGGGGGAGGTATTGGTAATAGAGAACGAGCAAGGGCGTGATTATCCAAAAACCAAGCAACAGACATCGAACGTGATTGTGGATGGTGAAAACCGCTTGCACTTCTTCTATACAGTCGCTCCACCACTAAGGATTGGTCGGTATCGATTTGTCTCTGAGTAAGCCCAGTTTTCGTAGTCCGATAGTTACGCTTAGCGGAGGATTCCGACTGGGTTTCCGTCTAATTGCCAAGAAGGGTCGATTTGAATTTCAAGGTGGGCGAGGGCAGTGACCGCTATGTCTACAATGAAGGTCGAGTCCGGAAGGGTTGGTGTAACTACTGAAGGTCCGTTGGCCAGAAAGTAAATCGTGCGTTCCTCTTCGCTGTCTCCGCCGTGCCCTCCGTCGGAGCGTCTCCCGTGGTCTGTGCTTGAGAGAATGAGCCAATCTTCGTCAGAGTAAGTCGGACGGTCATGAAGTGCTTGCACGAGAATGCCCACATGTTCATCTGCTAGTGCTATCGCATCTCGGTACTCGGATCCTATTGAGCTATGCTCATGGCTGATTTCATCCGGATTGCCGAGGTAGACAAAGAGAGCATCAGGATTTGAATTTTCTAACTGCTCTACTGCGAGTTGGATAGACTTCGCGTCGGCCTCAGCCCAGCCCAACTCATAGCCGTCGAGGACGAGCTTAACGTCTACCGCATCGCTTATAGGTGGACTGCCCTGATCGGAGCGACCGAGTGGTGCCCAGTCTGTGACTGCAAATGTTTCCAATTCGGGTCGAACCTGCTCGATCCGCGTTAAGAAATCGGGAAAATCATTGTAGCGCTCACCCTCAAACGAGTTGTCTGTCACACCGTGCTTATCCGGCCACACACCATTGAGCATAGAAGACCAACCTGGCCCGCTTACCGAGGGATAGCCCGTTCTGGCGTGGTTCGAAAGAAAACCTTCTGCTGCCAGTTTATCGATGTTAGGCGTATTCACGTCCATCAAGACATCAGGCCGAATGCCGTCAATCCCGATCACCAAGACCTTAGGTGTTTGCACATCCGGCCCGACTTTTCCCCGAGGCGATTCGGTGCAAGCAGAAATACAGCTGCAGAGAATCAGGAAGCTTAGTTGGCACCCATGCTTTATCACTCGAGTCCTCACAATTGCGCGTTTGCTAGGTTACACCCCTAGATTGGTGGTATAGCATCACAGCTGGCAATTTATGCCGCCATATCAAGACTAGGAGTGATCATGTCGGTTAGAAGCGTGGATAGCTTGCCCACCGAAGATGTAGCGGCTGGAACCGGGACGAAACGTCAGGTCCTTATCGGGGCTGATGAAGGCCCAAACTTTGCGATGCGACGTTTTATAATGGAACCTGGTGGGGGTATGCCCATGCATACCAACACTGTAGAGCACGAGCAGTATGTTCTCAGGGGAGCCGCTCAAGTTCAAGTCGGGGAAGGCATACACCATGTGAAAGCCGGAGATGTGGTCTACATCCCGGCGGGTGTTCCGCACAACTATAAGGCCGACGAGGGTGATGAGCCCTTTGAATTCATTTGTGTGGTACCGAACGGACCTGACAGCATCGAGCTGGTTGACTGCTAAACTTCTTCCGTCATCTCATTTTCAAAGGCTATTCCTCGTCAGGTAATGCGAGTGCGATAATCTCAGCTGGTTGGCCCCTTCTTCCGATTGCAACCACTACGTACTGCTTACCCTCGTACATGTACGACATCGGTAGCCCAACTTGAGTACCTGGGATCTCAATTTCTGCCAAGATATTTCCGGTTGCCTTGTCGTGAGCTCTGAAAACCGGATCACCCGATATTCCTTCGCCTGCGAATAGCAGGGTGCTTGTCACAAGCAAGCCGGCACGTGACGGCTTGCCAGTCCTGGGGAGGTCTGCAAGCTCGAGCTCAAGAGCTTGGGCAATCCGGGGGCGTGTATCACCGTTAGCGATCATCCAGGCGTGTTCTCCGGTTGTAAGGTCGATCGCGGTAATCCGTCCCCATGGGGGCTTTACGATTGAAACGCCCGGAGCTACTTGTGCTCCGCCACCACCTCTGATGTAATCCATATCGGAGCGGTCACCGCCCTCTACAAGAGCTAGCACAGTCGCCCTCGTATAGGACCCTATATAGAGGTGACCAGTTTCCGGATCCAGCGCTCCACCCTCCCAGTTCGACCCACCTGTAGATGTAGGCAGCGAAAGC
Source organism: uncultured Gemmatimonadales bacterium (assembly GCA_913045345.1). Classification (GTDB taxonomy): domain Bacteria; phylum Gemmatimonadota; class Gemmatimonadetes; order Longimicrobiales; family Gaopeijiaceae; genus UBA1142. The sequence continues at coordinate 3,720 of CAJWPN010000009.1, read as the reverse complement.
ATTCCTCTCGTGCCATCAGGGTGATTAGCCAAGGAAGGTGGTGCATAGATTGGTCCCATCCGGTATTGGCTAGCCACCTCGGCTGCTCGGGCCCTAATCTCTGGTGTGAAATCAATGAGATCGTCTTCGCTAAAGCCCTGTCTGTCAAAAGGTGCGGGCTTGGTTGGAAATGGCTGTGTTGGAGAGGTCCACTCACCTGGAGTATCAGTCTGAGGTACAGGTCTTTCTTCAATTGGCCAGATCGGCTCCCCCGTTATTCGATCGAACACGAACACGAAGCCCTGTTTCGTGATCAGAGCTACGATCTTGCGTTCTACTCCGTCGATCACGAGATCTGCGAGTATTGGTGCAGAGGGATTGTCCCAGTCCCAGATATCGTGGTGGATTGTCTGGAAGTGCCACACACGCTCACCGGTTTTCGAATCCAGGCACACGATGCTGGTCGAAAAGAGGTTGTCCCCATGCCTGTGCCCACCGTAGTAGTCACCGGTGGGAGCCTCTGTCGGCAGGTAAACAAAACCAGTTTCAGGGTCATATGACATTTGTGCCCATACGGCTGCGTTACCTGTGTAGGACCAAGAATCATTTTCCCACGTATCAATGCCCAGTTCCCCTGGTTCTGGGATAGTATGGAATGTCCAAAGAAGATTTCCCGTGGCAGCATCGTACCCACGGACATCACCAGGGGTGTTAACCCTGGACGGTGGTCGCGCACCCACATGGTGTGCTGATCCAACAACGATCACGTCACCGACGACGGTTGCCGTGGAACTTGCTCCGATAGAACCGACCATCTCGATACCGTCACGAGCCCTGTGGTTCTCCATGAGGTCTACGACCCCTTGCTCACCAAAGCTCTCAACCTCGTATCCGGTATCCGGATCGAGTGCGACCAAGTGATATCCTGGGGTGACAACCAGAATCCGACCATTTCCATCTGGGTCTTCCCAATATGCGACTCCTCGGCCCGAATTTGGTCGGGGGGCTGCCTGGAGGCGTTCCCCTTCATCCATTCTCCAAGTCCATAAGGTTTCGCCAGTCCCGGGGTCGATCGCGACCACGCTGCGACGTCTCCCAGCTGTAGCATAAAGCACACCATTGATCATCAATGGTGTCGCCTGTGTCTGAGCAAATGGGTTGGGTCCAAAGTTCCTGGCATTCCAACGCCATACAATTTCAAGATCGGATGCATTAGACGCATCGATTTGGTCTAGCGGCGTATACCGCGTATGGGCGGCGTCCCCACCATAGACGTGCCACTCGCCATTGGTTGTTCCTTGAGCAAGCAGAACAGAGGGCAGGAGGAGGAAGGCAAAGACTGCTGATACTGATAAGGAGCGCTGTTCCATGCGCGGTGCTCCAGGTATTTAGAAACTGGGTAGCAAGAAACCTGCGTGCGATGTGCAGACCTCGCTAGAGTTACAAGATTTAGCCGATCAAAGAGAATAATTGCCGATCTATGCCTAGGCGGGGCCGTTGCCGTGTGTCAGAGTGCTCAGTACCGTGCCTCTTACACACAGGCCTTGGATAGATGAAACCATGAAGATCGCCATTCCAGCTCTAGCATCCCTGCTCATTATTACCGGAGCTGCCTCTCTTGGGGCACAGCAAAAACGCGCACTTGATCACTCTGACTATGACATTTGGAATCGAATCCAAAATGTTGCTGTTTCCAGTGATGGTCTGTGGCTTGCCTATAGGCTGGTGCCAGGAGATGGAGAGGCCACTCTAGTGCTGCGGAGCCTTAGCGATACCCGCTCACTAGAGATTGAGCGAGGTAATTCTGCACGCTTTACAGCGAACGCAGGACATTTGATAGCTCTTATTAGCCCAATGGAAGACTCTTCAGACGAAGACGAGGACGTCGAATCAACGGATTCATTGGTTGTGGTGAGTTTGTCGGACTTGTCCACTTTTCATCGAGAGAGAGTGCAATCGTTCAGTATGCCAGAAGATGCGAGTGACCGGATTGCATACTTGCTAGAAGAGGAAGACGCTGCGGACGAGGAGGAAGAGGGAGATCCAGAAGAAGGCGAAGATGATGAGGCGAATGAAGCTCCCCGCACGGATGACGGTAGTTCGTTGGTGTTACGGGAACTCAGTTCTGGACAGGAGCAGAGTTTTGAGAATGTGGTGAGCTACGACTTCGCTGCTGATGGCTCAAGCCTATTCTTCACTTCGTCAGGAGACGATGGGGCCGCGGATGGGGTCTTTGAAGTTCCTTCATTTGGCCCAGTGGAAGAAGTAGCTACCGGCGAGGGCCGCTATATACAGCTGGTTGTTTCAGATGGAGGGTTGGTAGCGTTCTTGACCGATCGCGACGATAGAGATCGAGAAGCTCCGCGTTTCTCTCTTTATACCTCGGCTGGCAGCACAGCAATAGACCGGGCGCGACTGGGCTCGGATGGATTGCCTGTGGGATGGGCGCCGAGTGAGGATGGTGAAGTGTCATTTTCAAAATCGGGGGAACGTGTCTTTTTCGGTACAAGACTCGCGCCTGAGACCGAGCCAGAGGACGACACACCTGACGATGAGCGTGTTGTCGTAGACATATGGAACTGGAAAGATCCCTTCCTACAGCCGATGCAACTTGTACAGGCTGCGGACGAGAGAGGACGCACTTACTCTGCGATGCTAGATATGGAGAGTGGTGAAATTGTGCAATTAGAGACTGAGGATCTTCCCACGGTTGTGGTTGGCGAGAACGGAGATGGTAGTGTTGCCTTGGGAACGAGCAATCTCGCCTATAGACAACTGGTATCATGGGATGGTCGTTACTCGGACCTATTCCTGGTCGATGTCAGAAATGGCTCGCGACAGGGTATCGCCGAGATGATTCGTGGTGGTGGCAATCTTTCTCCCGGCGGCTCGTATGTGACAAGATGGGATGGTTTCGAAAGGGCGTGGTTTGTGACGAGCACCGAGACAGGGGAAACCAAGAATCTAACTGCCTCTCTCAACGTTCCGTTCCACGACATCCTTGATGATCACCCAGACGCGTTACGCTCCTATGGTGCTGCAGGGTGGACAGAGGGTGACGAGGCGTTCGTAGTTTATGATCAGTTCGACATTTGGGCGATCGACCCCATGGGTGAGACGGATCCTAGAAATCTCACCGAGGGGTTAGGCCGAGACACCGATACTCGGTTCAGGGTCATAGATATGGATTCTGATAACCCGTTCGTGCCAACGGACTCGGATGTCTACCTCAACGCATTCGAGATTTATACGAAAGCGAATGGCTTTTATCGGGATCGTTTTGATGGAGCCAGCGAACCTGAACGACTCATGATGGAGGATGCGAGTTTCGGTGGGGTACGTAAGGCAGAGGAAGAGGATGTTTATATCTATACACGCTCGACCTTCCAGGAGTTTCCTGATATCTGGGTAGCAGATGAAGATTTCATGGGTGCTCGTAAGATTACGGATGTGAACCCGCAACAAGACCAGTACTTGTGGGGTTCAGCCGAGTTGGTCGAGTGGTCTTCAAACGACGGGATTCCGCTTCAGGGAATACTATACAAGCCAGAAGGGTTCGATGCTGATAAAGAGTACCCGATGATGGTGTACTTCTATGAGCGCTCCTCAGATGGCCTGCATTCCTACACGGTACCTGCTCCGGGTGGGTCTTCCATTAATCGTAGTTTTTACGTTAGCCGGGGATATCTGCTCTTTGTCCCCGACATCCCCTACATGATTGGTTATCCCGGGGAAAGCGCT